>JBDZVK010000186.1:0-5456 GCA_040255725.1 Actinomycetota bacterium | reverse complement strand
CACGTCCTCGTCACGCAGTGCTCGGAACCGGGGCAGGATCACCTCGGCGGCGACGTTGCCGCTCAGGCCGGGTCGGTTCCGGTGGCGATCGAGCGGGCCCAGCGGTAGTCGGCCTTGCCGGCCGGGGAGCGCTGCAGGGCGGGCAGGAAGATCCAGTCCTTGGGCAGTTTGTAGCGGGCGATGTGCTTCGCCGCCTCGGTTGCCAGGTCGTCGGCCGTGGCGGTCATGCCCTCGTGGATCTGCACGAGCGCCACCACCTCGGAACCCCAGCGTTCGCTCGGACGGCCGACCACGACCACGTCGTAGACCGCGGGGTGGTGGGCGATCGACTGCTCGACCTCCTCGGCGAAGATCTTCTCACCGCCGGAGTTGATCGTGACCGAGTCACGCCCCAGCAATTCGATGACGCCGTCCGCGCGGATCCGTGCCCGGTCGCCGGGGATCGCGAACCGCACGCCGTCGATCACCGGGAAGGTGCGGGCGGTCTTGTCCGCGTCGCCGAGGTAGCCGAGGGGCACCCGCCCGCGCTGGGCGAGCCACCCGGTGGCGTCCTCGCCGGGTTCCAGGACGCGGGTCAGCTCGGCGTCGACCACGACGGTGTCGGGGCCGGGCTGGAAGGTGCCCGAGCTCGCCGCCTCGGCCGAGGTGGAGAAGTGCGTCATCTGGGCGCCGGTCTCCGACGCGCCGACCGCGTCGTAGACCATGAGACCGTCCACGGCGGCGATCGCCCGGTCCTTCAGCGTCGAGTTGAGCACCGCGCCGCCGTTGACCAGCACCATCAGCGACGACAGGTCGTGGCTGCCGCGTTCCATCTCCTCGATCAGCGGGCGGCCGATCGCGTCACCGACGCTGAGCAGCGTGATGACCCCCTCACGGGCGGCGGTGGCGAGCACGTCGGCGGCGTCGAGGCGCCGGACCTCGTTCTGGATCACGAGCGTGCCCCCACCGGTGAACGTGTTGAACATGCCCCACTGCGACGCGCCGTGCATGAACGGGGGCACACACATCATCTTCACCGCGCCGGGCGCGTTCGCCGCCGACGCGGCGAGGGCGTCGTGGTCGGCGAGCTCTTCGGTGCCGCCGATCGGTCGGCCGCCCATCGCGGCGACGTAGATGTCGGCCTGGCGCCACAGCACGCCTTTGGGCATGCCGGTGGTCCCGCCGGTGTAGAGGATGTAGAGGTCGTCGGGCGACACGGCAACGTCGGGTCGGCCCGGGTCGGCGTCACCGGCGACGATGTCCTCGTACGCGTGCGCGCCGGGGAGCAACCCGGTGGCGCCTCCGTCGTCGTCGACCTGGATCAGCAGTTGCAGCCGCGGCAGGTCACCCGCCACCTCGGCCAGCACCGGTGCGAAACTCGCGCCGTAGACGATCGCAGTGGCCGACGAGTTGTCGAGCAGGTAGCGCAGTTCTTCGGCGACGTAGCGGTAGTTCACGTTGAAGGGCGCGACCCGGGCCGCGTACGACCCGATCATCGCCTCGACGTACTCGTTGCCGTTGGTGAGGTACAGCGCGAGCTGGTCCTGTCCGGATTCGTGGCCGGCGAGGTCGGCTCGTTCGGTGTGGCAACCCAGGCCGTGGTCGGCGAGGAAGCGCGCGAATCGATTCGACCGGGCGGCGACGGCGCCGTAGGAGAGGCGCTGGTCGCGCCAGACGATGCAGTCGGTCTCGGGGATCGTCGCGGCGACCGTGGCGAACACGTCGGCCAGATTGAACTCGGTGGTCATGTTGTCGGGCTCATCCCTTCCGTGGCGCGGCTGACGAGATGGTACTGGCCGCCCAGGCACGGTCGAGCTTGCCCGTGGGCAGGTGACGGATCGCGTCGACCACCTGGACGCGTCGTGGGATCTTGAAGCGGGCGAGCGACGCGGTGCAATGGTCGACGATCGCCTCGACGGTCACGTCCGCACCGGCGCGGAGGGTCACCAGGGCGCCGATGCTCTCGCCCCAGCGGTCGTCGGGCACGCCGACGACCACGGCCTCGGTGACGTCACGGTGGGACGTCAGGCGCGCCTCGACCTCCTCGGCGAACACCTTCTCGCCGCCGGTGTTGATCACGTTCCGGTCGCGACCCAGCACGACGATCGTGCCGTCCGCGTCGACGGTCGCGAGGTCGCCCGGAATGGCGTGGCGGACCCCGCCGATCACCGGGAACGTCGTCGACGTGCGTTCCGGATCGTCGAAGTACCCCAAGGGCACCGGACCGTGGCGTGCGAGCAGGCCGATCGTGTCCGAACCCGCAGCGACGGGTTCGAGGTGCGCGTCCAACACGACGGTGGTGTCGCCGGGTTCGAAGCGCAACAGGCCGACCTCCGACGCGGCTTCCTGCCCCGCGAAGCTGACCTGGGAGCCCTGCCCACCGGTCTCGGTCGCCCCGAAGCTGTTCACCATCGCCACGTGCGGCAGGTGTTCGAGCAGCCCCTGGCGTGTGGCCGCCGACCAGCGGGCGCCACCGGAGGTGATCGCCACCAGCGCAGAGAGGTCCCAACGGTCCGGCTCGGCGTCGAGGGCGTCGAGCAACGGGCGGGCGAACGCGTCGCCGACGATCACCAGGCGGGTCACGCGGGCGTCGGCGACCCGGGTCCACAGCGCGCCCGCGTCGAGCCCGTGGAGGGGACCGAAGACCACCGTGCCGGCACTGAGCAGCGTCGACAGGGTGATCCACTGGGCGGTGCCGTGCGTCAACGGGCTCGCCGGCAACATGCGCGTCCCACCGGGCCGCCGTTGATCCGCACCGGGCATCGCCGCGGCGATCAGGTCCTCCTGGCGCCACAGCACGCCCTTGGGCACGCCCGTCGATCCACCCGTGTAGAGCAGGTAGTGGTCGTCGCCGGATCGGGCGAGGTCGGGTCGCTCCGGCGAAGCGGCGGCGAGCGCCTCCTCGTAGGCGTCACCGATCGCCAGGGTCATCCAGTCGTGGCCGGCCGAGGCCTCCGAGACGACCATCGTCGAGGTCGGCTCGTGCACCACGAGCGGCACCCCGGCGTCGACGAGCAGGGCTTCGGTCTCGGGCGCGGTGTAGCGGCAGTTGACGTTGACCGGGATCATCCCCGCCTTGAACGCCCCCAGGAGCAGCTCGAGGTGCTCGATGCGGTTCCACAACGCGACGCCGATGCGCTCGCCCCGACCGATCCCCAGTGATGTGAGCCAGTTCGCGACCCGGTTCGCCCGTGCGTCGAGTTCGGCGAAGCTGACCTCACCCGTTCCGGTGTCGACCGCGGGAAGCCGTGCGTGGGCGTCGACGACCGCTTCGAAGCGATCGGCGAGACTGCCGGTCATGTGGCCTTCCCGGAGCGGTTCCGGCTCGATCAGACCAGGTACCGGTAGATCGCCTCGGCGACACACGCCGGCTTCGGCGCCCCTTCGACCTCGAAGGTCAGGTTCATCTGGAGCTGCACGCCGCCGTTCACGTCGGTGACGTCCGCCAGTTCCGCGCCGGCACGCAGGTTCGAGCCGACCGGCACGGGCGAGGGGAAACGGACCTTGCCGGTGCCGTAGTTCACCCCCATCGAGAAGCCTCTGACCTGCACGATCTCGGGTACCAACGCGGGGGCGAGCGACAACGTGAGATAGCCGTGCGCGATCGGACCGCCGAAGGGGCTCTCGGCCTTGGCGCGCTCGACGTCGACGTGGATCCACTGGTGGTCACCGGTGGCGTCCGCGAACTGGTTCACGCGTTCCTGGGTGATCGTCATCCAGTCGCTGTAGCCCAGGTGGGTGCCCACCGCGGCCTTGAGTTCGTCGATGCCATCGATGATCGTCGTCATGGTGAGCATTGTGCCTGCCGCGGCGATGGCGGCACGATTCCGTCCGGTCTCCGGCGTCGGCCGTGCGGCACGGTCAGCGGCCGGGCCGGGGCCGGATCGTCACGGCCGCGAGCTGCCCGCAGGCGGCGTCGATCTCGTTGCCCCGATTGGCGCGCACGGTCGTGTTGACGCCGCGCGCGGCGAGCGCGTCACGGAACCGCGCGACCCGCTCGGGTGGACTGCCGCGGGTCGCGAAGCCCCCGGTCGGGTTCAGCGGAATGAGGTTCACGTGGGCGCGAAGCCCCCCGGCGTACGCGGCCAGTTCGGCGACATCGGCGTCGCGGTCGTTCACGCCGTCGATGAGGGCCCATTCGAAGGAGAGCCGGCGGTGTTTCGCCTCCAGGTACGCCGCGCAGGCCTCGGCGAGCACGTCGAGCGGATACCGGTCGTTCAGGGGAACGAGGCTGGAGCGCAGTTCGTCGTTCGCCGCGTGCAGCGACACGGCGAGACTCACCGGCAGGTCGGCCGCGGCCAGCCGCCGGATGCCGGGGACCACCCCCACCGTCGAAAGGGTCAGGTGCCGGGCCGACAGTCCGAGGGCGGCGTGGATGCGCTCCACCGCCAGCCAGACGCGGTCGAAGTTCGCGAGGGGTTCGCCCATCCCCATGAACACGACGTTCGACAGGCGCCGGCCACGGTCGCGGGCCTCACGCGCGGCGCGGACCGCCTGTTCGACGATCTCGCCGGTGGTCAACTGACGGGTGAAGCCGGACTGGCCGGTCGCGCAGAACGTGCAGCCCATCGCGCAGCCCGCCTGCGACGACACGCACACCGTCGAGCGGCGCGGGTAGTGCATGAGCACCGTCTCGATGGTGGCGCCGTCGCCCAGGGCGTACAGCCACTTGACGGTCTCGCCGTCATCGCTGGTCGAGGCGGTGACCGGCGTGAGCGCGCGTGGCAGGTCGGTGTCGAGTCGGTCCCGCAGTGCGAGCGGGATGTTGGTGATCTCATCCGGATGCAGCAACTGCGCGTACAGCCCGTCCCAGACCTGACGGACCCGGTAGGCGGGCTCGTCGGGCAGCAGGCCCGCCAAGGTGTTCTCGTCGGGCTCGTACCGGGTCACGACCACTTGACTAGTTTGCCTGCCATGGTCGATCCGCCCCCAGTGCTGGGCCATCAGCACCGGGACATCTCGGGCGGGTGGATGCGCGCCGCGGTCTTCGGCGTGTCCGACGGGCTGGTCTCGAACGTCGCGCTCATTCTCGGGTTCGCGGGAGCGAGTGCCGCCGCCGACACCGTGCGACTCGCCGGCATCGCCGGCCTGGTGGCCGGCGCGGTGTCGATGGCGGCCGGAGAGTACGTGTCGGTCAGGGCGCAGGCCGAGCTGTTGCAACGCGAACTCGACATCGAACGCCACTCGCTGCACCATCACCCTGAACTCGAAGTCCAGGAACTCATCGGGATCTACACCGAGCGGGGTTTCGACGCCGAGGTCGCCGAGGCCATGGCGCGCAACGCGATGGCCACGCCCGAACTCGCGCTGGAGACCCACGCCCGCGAAGAGATCGGCGTCGATCCCGAATCGTTGGGTTCACCGGTCCTCGCGGCGCTCGCATCGTTCGTGGCGTTCGCGATCGGGGCGGTCGTCCCCCTGGTGCCGTGGTTCTTCTCCGACGGCGACGGCGCCATCGTCGCATCGGTGGCCCTCGG
>JBDZVK010000007.1:17358-29431 GCA_040255725.1 Actinomycetota bacterium | reverse complement strand
CCGTCCGAGCTGACCAAGCTCGCGCTCATCGGCGTCGTCGCCGACTGGCTCGCCCGGAACGATCGCTTCCTGAACGTGCCGAGGGTCGTGGTCCGACCGATGATGCTGCTGCTGGGCTTCATCGCCGTGCTGGTGATGCTCCAACCGAACCTCGGCACGACCATCGGGATCGCGGCGACGGTGTTCGTGATGCTCTTCGCGGCCGGTGTACCCCGGATGGCGCTCGCGGGCTGGGGGGTCGTCGGGACGATCGGCGCCGTGGTGGCGGCGCTGGGGACGTCGTATCGACGGGCGAGGGTGCTGTCGTTCCTCGATCCGTGGGCCGATCCACAGCGCGCCGGCTACCAGCTCATCCAGTCGCGGGTCGGACTGGCCTCGGGTGGCGTCTTCGGCGTGGGGCTCGGCGCGTCGCGTGCGAAATGGGGCTTTCTCCCCTTCGCGCACACCGACTTCATCTTCGCGATCATCGGCGAGGAGCTCGGCCTGGTGGGCGCGAGCGTGGTGATCGCCGCGTTCATCGCCTTCGGCCTCCTCGGGATCCGCGTCGCATTGCGTGCGGAGCATCGCTTCGGCGCCCTGGTCGCGATCGGGGTCACCGCCTGGATCGTGATCCAGGCCTTCGTGAACATCGGAGCGGTCGTGGGCATCCTGCCCATCACGGGCGTGCCCCTGCCGTTCCTGTCCTACGGCGGCACGTCGATGGTCGTCACGCTCGCCGCGGTGGGCCTGCTGCTGAACGTCGCCCGGCACCCGCTGCCGACGACGGCTCCCGGCGTGCCGGGGAGGCGGGCGACGAAAGCGGCGCCCAGACGGGCGCGGCGGTGACCGGCGGCGGCGACGCCCCGACGATCCTGATCGCCGGTGGTGGCACCGCCGGGCACGTGTTGCCCGGCGTCGCGGTCGCGGATGCGTTGGTCGAACGGGGTGTCGACGCGCACGCGATCACCTTCGCCGGCGGTGACCGCGGGGTCGAGCGCGACCTCGTGTCGGCGGCCGCGTATGCGCTCGTGGAGCTGCCCGGGCGGGGGATCCAGCGGCGGGTGACCTGGTCGAACGTGACGGCCGCCTGGTCACTCGCCCGCGGGGTGGTCCGGGGCATCGGGCTGGTGCGACGGCTCCGGCCCGACGTGGTGGTGGTGCTGGGTGGTTACGCGAGTTTCGCCTGCGGGGTCGGCGCGGTGCTGACCCGCCGCCCCCTGGTGCTGTGCGAGCAGAATGCCCGGGCCGGCGCGGTGAACCGTGCGCTGCGCTTCTTCGCCCGTCGCAGCGCCGTGACGTTTCCCGGCACCGATCTGCCTCGCAGCACCGTGACGGGCAATCCGCTGCGCGACCGTATCGTGGCCGCGGCGCGGGCACGCGACGCGGACCCCGACCGTGCCCGAACCGAGGCCCGGCGGGCACTGGACCTGCCCGAGGACCGGACCGTCGTGCTGGTCGCGACCGGGTCGCTGGGTGCACGTTCGGTCAACGATGCGGTCCGGGCGCTCGCGTCGGAATGGCGTGAGCGGGCCGACCTCGCGATCCGTCACGTCGTCGGTCGACGCGACCATCAGGCGTTCGAGACCGACCCGCCGGTGGCCCCCGGCGACGCCCTCGTCTACCAGCTCGTCGCGTACGAGGACCGCATGGAGACCGCGCTGAGCGCCGCGGATCTCGTCGTCGGCCGGGCGGGTGGCGGCGTCGCGGAACTCGCCGCGCTGGGGGTTCCGGCCGTCCTCGTCCCCTTGCCGATCGCGCCGCGTGACCATCAGCGGGCCAACGCCCGGCACCTGGTCGACGCCGGCGGCGCCGTGCTGCTCGACGATTCCGAGTGCACGGGTGAACATCTCGCCCGCATCCTCGGGCCGCTCGTCGGCGACACCGCGCGTCGCGCGGCCATGTCGTCGGCGATGCGACGGTCCGCGCGCCTCGACGCCGCCGACGCGGTCGCCGGGGTGGTCCTGGAGGTCGCCGGTGAGCGTTGACCTGCGCACGCCCCGGCGACTGCACGTCGTGGGCGTCGGCGGCACCGGCATGAACGCGGTCGCCGCGGTACTCATCGGGATGGGCCACCACGTCACCGGGAGCGACCTGAAGGAGTCCGCGGCGGTCCAACGGGTGCGGGCGCTCGGCGCCGAGGTGCGCATCGGCCACGATCCCGAGGTCGTGTCCGGCGTCGACGCGGTGGTGACCTCCACGGCCGTGCCCGACACCAATCCGGAGATCCGCGCGGCCCGGGAAGCGGGTGTTCCCGTGCTCCACCGGTCGAAGATCCTCGGCGAACTGGCGCGGACCCACCGCTCGGTGGCGGTCGCCGGGACCCACGGCAAGACGACGACCTCGTCGATGCTCACCCTCGCCCTACGCCAGGCCGGCTGGCAGCCCTCGTTCGTGATCGGCGGTGACGTCAACGAGATCGGCACCGGGGCGGGGTGGGGTGACGGCGACGTCTTCGTCGTCGAGGCCGACGAGTCGGACGGCACCTTTCTCGAGCTCGGGACCGGCGCGGTGATCGTCACGAGCGTCGAACCGGACCACCTCGAGCACTACGGCGCCGACCCCGACGAGGCGGCCGATGCGCTCCACTCGGCCTTCGTCGAGTTCCTCACCGGGGCGAGCGGTCCCCGGGTGATCTGTGTCGACGAACCCGGCGCCGCGGCACTGGTGGCGGTGGCGCCGTGTGTCACCTACGGCACCCGCGAAGATGCCGACCACCGCATCGTCGACGTGGTCACCCGCCGGGCGTCGATCGCGTTCACGGTGCGCGGACCCGGCGGAGAAGAGACGCGCGTGGACCTGCCGCTGCCCGGATTGCACAACGCTCGCAACGCGACCGCCGCGTTCGTCATGGCGCTGGAGCTGGGCGCGCCGCCCGCTCCGATCGTCGAGGCGCTCGCCCACTTCGGTGGGGTCGCCCGCCGCTACGAGTTCCGCGGTTCGGTGCGCGGGGTGACCTTCGTCGACGACTACGCGCACATACCCGGCGAGTTGGCGGCGGCGCTCGCCACGGCGGCCTCAGGCGGGTTCGATCGGGTGGTCGCCGTGTTCCAGCCGCACCGCTACAGCCGGACGGCGACGCTGTGGCCCCTGTTCGCCGACGCGTTCGTCGATGCGGACGTGGTCGTGATCACCGACGTCTACGCGGCGGGCGAGACGCCGCGCCCGGGCGTGTCGGGTGAACTGGTCGTCCACGCCGTGCTCGACGCACACCCCCGCGCCCGCGTCGTCTATCTCCCGCGACGGGACGATCTGGTCCGATTCCTCACGTCCGAGTTGCGCGCCGGCGACGTGTGCCTGACCCTCGGCGCCGGTGACATCACCACGCTGGGGGCCGATGTGCTCGCGTTCTGGCAGGGGGTCCGCGAACCGACGCCCGGGACCGACGAGACTGTCGGGGTGACCGCACCGCAGAAGGGCAGTCGGTGACGTCGACCATCCGCTCCTCCGATGGGCGCGTGATCGTGCCCGCGCGGCTCCGCCGTCGTCGGGTGGAGGTCCGGCGGGACCAGGGACGCCGCCGGCTCCGGCGACTCGTCACGTTCGGGATCCTGGCGATGATCGTCGCCGCCGGGTGGGCGCTGCTCCGTTCGCCGTTGCTGGCGGTCGACGAGGTCGCGGTGACCGGGTCGACCCACGTCGGCCGCGCCCAGGTCATCGCCGCGAGTGGAGTCGGACCGGGAACGGCGATGATGGACGTGTCGGCGGGCCGGGCCGAAGCCCGCCTCGAGGCCCTTCCCTGGGTCGCACGCGCGAAGGTCTCCCGCCAGTGGCCGAACCGCGTCGAGGTGACGCTGGTGGACCGCGAACCGATCGCCCAGGTCGCGGCGGGCTCGTCGTTCGCCCTGGTCGACGCCTCCGGTCGGGTCCTGCAGACCGGGGTGGGCCGCGCCGTCGAACTGCCACTGCTCGCGGGCCGGTTCGCCACCGAACCGGGCACCAGCATCGCCGGCGCCGGGCCGCTGTTGCGTACCGCGGCCGCACTGCCCGCGCACTACGGGCGACAGGTCAGGGAGATCTCCACGACCCGCGACGGCGCGGTGGCCCTCACCCTCGCCGACCAGGGCGTGGTCACCCTGGGGCGCTCCGACGACTTCGCGGCCAAGTTCGCGTCACTCACCGCCGTCCTCGACCACCTCGGCCCGGTGGGCAGGGGCTGTAGGATCGACGTCTCGGTGCCCACCTCTCCGACCTTGAACCCGGAGTATGGTTGTGCCTAGCGTCCGCCCGGTTTCGAGGGCTCTCCCGGATGCGCGGCCCAAAGCTGCGCTCCCGCGTCCGTGCTCGCAGGATCCGGTCCCCTCAGGGTGCTGCGAGTTTTTCCGCCAGGGCCGGAAGGCCCCTCACCTGGAGGTACGACACAAATGACCGGCAATCCGCAGAACTATCTCGCGGTCATCAAGGTCGTCGGGATCGGTGGCGGCGGCGTCAACGCCGTCAATCGCATGATCGATGCCGGCCTCAAGGGCGTCGAGTTCATCGCCGTGAACACCGACGCGCAGTCGCTGTTGATGAGCGACGCCGACGTCAAGTTGGACATCGGCCGGGACCTCACCAGGGGCCTGGGCGCCGGTTCGGACCCCGAGGTCGGACGCGAGGCGGCCGAGGCGAACGCGGACGAGATCTCCGAGGTGCTCAAGGGCGCGGACATGGTCTTCATCACCGCGGGCAAGGGTGGCGGGACCGGCACGGGTGGCGCCCCGGTCGTCGCCGAGATCGCCAAGAACCTCGGTGCATTGACGATCGGGGTCGTGACCCGACCGTTCACCTTCGAGGGTCGTCGCCGCTCGGTGCAGGCCGAAGCCGGGATCCAGAGGCTCAAGGAGAAGGTCGACACCCAGATCGTCATCCCGAACGACCGCCTGCTGTCGGTCTCCAACGACAAGACGTCGATGGTGAACGCGTTCAAGATGGCCGACGAGGTGCTCCTGCAGGGGGTCCAGGGCATCACCGATCTGATCACGACCCCGGGGCTGATCAACACCGACTTCGCGGACGTGAAGATGATCATGTCCAATGCCGGGTCCGCCCTCATGGGCATCGGGCACGCCACCGGCGAGGGTCGCGCCCTGAACGCCGCCCGCAACGCGATCTCGTCGCCGTTGCTCGAGGCCTCCATCGAAGGCGCCCGGGGCATCCTCCTGTCGATCTCGGGAGGTTCCGATCTGGGACTGTTCGAGGTCAACGAGGCGGCCGAGGTGATCCACGGGGTGGCCCACCCCGACGCCAACATCATCTTCGGGGCGGTCATCGACGACGAACTCGGCGACGAGGTCAGGGTGACGGTGATCGCGGCCGGTTTCGACCGGTGGGACGACGGTGAGGCCGAGGCGGCGGCGCCACGGACGGCCGATCTGCCCCGGGCCGAGGATCTCTTTCCGCCCCCGGACGACGACGGCGCGGACGACGGGCCCGACGACTTCGACGTCCCGTCGTTCCTGAAATAGCGGGTCGCATCCGGGCGTGCGACCGGTGATCCGATTCACCTCGGCGACCGACGGATCGTTCGCCCTCGACGAACCGGGCGACCGGCTCGACGAGCGGCGCAGCACCCTCACGCCCCACCCGGTGACGTGGCTCTCCCAGGTCCACGGATCGACCGTCGTCGATGCCGACCGCACGCTCGGCGCGAACGGTGCGCGCGCGGATGCGGTGGTCACCGCGGAGCCCGACCTGGCGCTGACGGTCGTCACGGCGGACTGCGCCCCGGTGGTGTTGGCGACGCCGCATGCGGTGGCCGCGGTGCACGCCGGCTGGAAGGGTCTTCTCGCGGGCGTCGTCCCGGCCGCCGTCGAGAAGCTCCTGGGCCACGGGGACGGACCGGTGACCGCGTGGCTGGGCCCGTGCATCCGGGCGCGGTGTTACGAGTTCGGCGCCGACGACCTCGACGCGGTCGCCGGGGCACTCGGCGACGAGGTCAGATCGGTCACCGCGTGGGGCACACCTGCGCTGGACGTGACCGCGGCGGTGACGGCGTCGCTGCGCCGGGCCGGGGTCGATCGACCCATCGACGCCGGCGTGTGCACCGCGTGCAGTCCCGTGCACTTCTCGCACCGCGCAAGGGGCGATCGGGGACGTCAGGCGGCCTTCGTCTGGCTGGAGAAATGACGGGCCGGCGCCGAATTCTCTGCCCCTCGGCTCGCGGGGTCACGTGCCGGGACGGTAGATTTCCACTCAGGAGGATCGATGGCGACACTGTGGCGTAAGACCATGTATCACCTGGGGCTCGCCCCCGAGGACGAGTACGACGACTTCGACGTCGACGATTCCCGGTACGGCGAGCCGGTCGACGAGCCGCCCCGGCGCGCGCCCCAGCCCCGCCGGGCGCCGGTCGACCAGGGTGCGGGTCGCCCGATGCCCCGGCGCGGCGAACAGAATCCCGAGCCGTCCGCCATCGGAGCCGTTCGGCCGATCCGCTCACCGGAAGCCGGTGACCCCGGCATGCCCGAGGAACGCGAGCGCCCGTCACGGGTGGTGCGCCCGGTGCCGATCGCGGCGAACGCGAAGCCGCACGCCCTGTCGCCGGTGTCCTTCGACGACGCGCAGGAACTCGCCGACAAGTTCAAGGGCAGCCAACCGGTGATCATGAACCTGCAGAACGCCGACCGGGACCTCGCCCGTCGCCTCATCGATTTCGCGAGCGGCCTGTGCTACGGCGTCGGCGGACAGATGGAGAAGGTCGCCAATTCGGTGTACCTGCTCACCCCGTCGAACGTCGAGGTGTCCGCGGAGGAGCGTCGCCGGATGCAGGAGCACGACTTCTCGGGTCGATGACGCTCCTCGTCGTCTCCACCGAGCCAGGGGTGGTGAGTCGGGTCGTCGCGGCGATCCTCGGTCTGTACGCGCTCGCCCTGATCGCGATGATGGTCCTGAGCTGGTTTCCCCTACGGCCTTCGGGGACCGCGGCCCAGATCCAGCGGATGCTGTTGCGGATCACCGATCCGCTCGTCGTGCCGCTTCGTCGGTCGATGCCCTCGATGGGCATGATCGATCCGTCGCCGCTGATCGTCCTGTTGGCGGTGTTGTTCCTCAGGGGGCTCGTGCTGGGCTGACCGGCCGGTGCTCGTCGGCAAGTAGGATCAGGTCATATGGAACTCACGCCACAACTGTTGACCGACGAGATCGACTTCCGGATCGCGGTCCGGGGCTACGACCGTCACGAGGTCGACGACTTCCTCGAGCGGGTCGCGGTCGCGGTCGGCCAGCTCCAGTCCCAGCTCACCAAGGCCGTCGCACGGGCCAAGACCGCCGAGGCGCGCGTCGCCGAACTGGAAGGTGGGTCGGGGGTGGCCGCGCGGGAGGCCCAGCCGGAGACCGAAGCGGTCTCACCGGTGCCGGAGTCGTCGCCCGCGGCGGCGGAGACGTCCACTCCGAAGGCGCCGCCGTCCGCGCCGGTTCCCGTGGTCGGTGGAGACGAGGATCTCAACGAGGAGTTGCGGCGGACCCTGGTGCTCGCCCAGCGCACGGCGGATGCCGCCATCCGTGAGGCGCACGAGGAGGCCCGTCAGATCGTCGAAGAGGCCAACGAGGAGGCGCGGCGCAACCGGGAGGCGGCCGACGCGGCACACGCCAAGGCCCGCGACGAGGCGCACAGCCGCCTGGTCGCCGAGATCCGTGATCTGGAGGCGACCCGCGAGTCGATGCGCGACGACACCGTGATCCTCGAGCGCTACCTGGGTACCGAGCGGGCCCGCGTGCGCGAGACGATCCAGGTGTTGCGTCGCCTGGTGGACGAACCCGAGTCCTTCCGCACCGCGGAGGTGCCCGAGTTGAGCGGCGCCACCACGCCGGCGGCGCTGGGTCCGGCCCCCGCGGCGACCGAGGACGCGCCGTCGGCCGGCGGAGAGGCCGAGGACGACGGAGACGCCGGAGACGCCGGTGGCTCTACGGAGACCGCGGGAGCGACCGTGCCCGAGGGAACGGGCGACGCCGGTGCGACCGAGGCCACCGGCGAGGAGGGTGGCGAAGCGGCGTCGGCCGAGGGCGGATCGGGCCCGGACGAGCCCGACACGGCACCGGCTGGACGACCCGCTCCGGACGATGCCACGACATCCGACGCCGGGACCGTCGGCGGCGAGGCGCCCCCGCTGGCACAGCGCGTCCCCGGTTCGACCGCCGCCGGCGAGACCGAGGAGTCCGCGACGGAACCGTCCCCGGCGGCACCGGACGAAGCCGAGCCGGGTCGGGCTCAGGCGTCGGGCTCCGCGACGACATCGGACACCGAGGAACTCGGTCAGCTCTTCTCGTCGTCGGAGTCGGCGAAGGACTGGCGTGCCGCCGGATCGGATCGAGGCGATCAGGGGCCGCACACCCAGCCGGTCGCCGCGGCACGCTTCGAGGAGGAGAGCGACGAGGCGTTCCTGGCCGAGTTGCGGCGGGCGATGAACGACGACGAACCGCTCGGACCCGACGACAAACGCTGAAGGGCCCCGCGGCAGGGCCGGCCTGGTCGGATGCCGTCGCCGCTCACCGGTGACCGACGAGCCGGTCCACTGCGGCGGCTCAGTCGGCGACGCGGGTGACCGCGGCCGTGACGGTCACCCCGTCGAGCTCGAGCAGGTGCCCGTCGGCGGGCCCCGTCGGCCAGGTGACCTCGGTGGCGAGGGCTTCGCGCGCGATCGAGTCGTGGTGGACCCGCAGGCTCTCGGCGACGCCGTCGTCGTCGGTCCACAACCGGATCGTCACCCGGTCGGAGATGACGAGGCCGAGGCGTTTGCGTTCTTCGTTGAGTGCTCGGGTGAGTTCACGGGCCAGACCTTCGCTGCGCAGGTCGTCGTCGAGCGTGAGGTCGAGCGCCACCGCCCAACCGTCGCCCTCGCTCAGTGCGAATGATTCGTGCCGGGTCGCCCTGAAGTCGACCTCGTCCACCGTGATCGTCTCACCGCCGATCTCGATGTGGCCGTTGCGTTCCAGTTCGTCGTGAAGGGCGTCGCCGTCGCCGGCACGGAGCAGCCCGGCGATCTCGTTCACCCGCTTTCCCAGGCGAGGTCCGAGCTTGGCGAAGTTCGGCACGACGGTCCACGAGAGCAGGTCCGACACGGTGTCGACCTGCTCGAGGTCGTGCACGTTGAGTTCGCCCGCGATCTCGGCCGAGACGGCAGCGTCGAGATCGATGCCCGGATGCAACAGCAGCGCACGGCGCAGCGGCTGGCGCGTCTTCACCGCGGCATCGCTGCGTGCGGCCCGGCCCAGCACCACCAGCCGCCGTGCGGCCGCCATGTGTTCGGAGATGTGCGGGTCGAAGCGCCCCGACGGTACCGGCCAGTCCGACAGGTGCACCGAATCCGGCGCGTCGGCGAGCCCCCGGGTGCACACGGCGAAGATCTCGTCCGCGAGGTGCGGGCAGAACGGCGCGAACAACTGCGCGCACGTGACGAGACCGTGGTGGAGGGTCGCGTACGCGTCACGGTCGGATTCGTTCCAGAACCGTGCCCGCGATCGCCGCAGGTACCAGTTCGACAGGTCGTCGACGAACCGCGCGAGCGACTCGGTCGCCGACAACGCGTCGAAGCCGTCGAGCGACTCGGTGACCTCGCCGATGCACCGGTCGAGTTCGGAGAGGATCCAGCGGTCGAGCACGTGGGTCGGTGACGGTGGACCGGTGAACGCTCCCGGCGGTGACCAGTCGTCGAGGTGGGCGTAGGTGGTGAAGAAGCTGACGCAGTTCCACAGGGTGACGAGCGTTCGCCGGGTCGACTCGTCGATTCCGGCGGTGAACACCCGCCGAGGTGCCCAGGGCTGCCCGGCCGAGAAGAAGTACCAGCGCAGCGCGTCGGCGCCGAGGGTGTCGAAGATCTGGTGGGGGTCGATCATGTTGCCCCGCGACTTCGACATCTTCTGGCCGTCCGCGTCCACGATGTGCCCCAGGCACACGACGTTGCGGTAGGGCGTCGCCCCCAAGGTCATCGTGTTCACCGCGAGCAGGGAGTAGAACCAACCGCGGGTCTGGTCGATCGCTTCGCAGATGAAATCCGCCGGGTAGGCATCGGGGAAGTCCCGGGCGTCCTCGAACGGGAAATGCTGCTGGGCGGTGGGCATCGACCCCGAATCGAACCAGGCGTCCAGCACGGGTTCGATGCGGACGGCGACGGCGTCGCAACCCCGGGCCGGACAGGCGAAGGTGACCTCGTCGACCGCCGGACGGTGCAGGTCGAGATCGCTCAGATCTCGGCCGACCTTCTCGGCGAGCTCCGCCACCGACCCGATGCAGGTGTCGTGGCCCCTCGCACACCGCCAGATGGGCAATGGCGTCCCCCAGTAGCGGTCCCGTGACAGCGCCCAGTCGACGTTGCCCTCCAGCCAGCGCCCGAACCGCCCGTGCTTGATGTGGTCGGGGAACCAGGTGACGGTCTCGTTCTGGGCGACCAGATCGTCGCGGCGCGACTCGGTGCGGGCGAACCACGAGGTCGACGCCCAGTAGATCAGCGGAGTCCCGCACCGCCAACAGTGCGGGTAGCTGTGGGTGTAGGGAACTTCGGCGATCAACAGGTCGGCGGCGCGCAACTCGTCGATGAGGGCGCGGTCGGTGTCCTTGACGAACCGGCCGGCGAAGCGGGGGATCTCGTCGGTGAACTCCGCCTTGGCGTCGACCGGGTTCAGGATCGGCAACCCCTGGTCGATGGCGACCCGGGCATCGTCCGCGCCGAAGGCCGGGGCGAGGTGCACGATCCCCGAGCCGTCGTCGGTGCTGACGAAATCACCCGCGACGACCCGCCACCCGTCGGCGTCGGAGGGCACCTGGAGATCGTCGAACGGGCGCTCATAGCGGGCACCGACCACGTCGGACCCCGGGAACTCGGCGAGCACGGTGCTCTCGGGGTACCGTCGGGCGCGCGCCGCCTCGGCCATGACGAGGTCGCGCCCCGGGGGGGCGCCGCCCGTCCCGCCCTCGACGCGCACATAGGTGATCTGCTCGCCCACCGCGGCCGCGGTGTTGGACAGCAGCGTCCAGGGGGTCGTCGTCCACACGACCAGATCGGCGCCCTCGAGGGCGGCCGGCCCGTCGGCGACGGGGAATCGCACGTAGACCGAAGCGTCCTCGACATCGGCATAGCCCTGGGCGACCTCGTGGGACGACAGGGCCGTGCCGCAGCGGCCGCAGTAGGGGACGACCCGGTGACCCTCGTAGAGCAACCCGCGGTCCCACAGGTTCCGCAGCAGCCACCAGACCGATTCGATATACGTGTTGTCGAGGGTCCAGTACGCGTGCTCCGTGTCGATCCACACCCCCGAACGCCTGGTCAGATCCTCCCAGTCGCCGACGTACTGCTCCACCGACGCCCGGCACCGGTCGTTGAACGCGGCGATCCCGAACTCCTCGATCTCGCGCTTGGTGTGCAGGCCGAGGGCCTTCTCGACCTCGAGCTCCACGGGCAGTCCGTGACAGTCCCAACCGCCCTTGCGGGGCACCGAGCGGCCCCGCATGGTCTGAAAGCGCGGATACACGTCCTTGAAGACGCGGGCCCAGACGTGGTGCAGGCCCGGTCGACCGTTCGCCGTGGGAGGCCCCTCGTAGAAGATCCACGGCTCGCCGCCGTTCCGGAGGTTCGCGACCCGGGCGATCACGTCGAGGTCGGCCCAGCGCTCCTGGACACGCTTTTCGAGCTCGACGAGGTCGAGTCGGGAGTCGACGGGTTCGAACTTCATCGGAACGAGGGTAGTGCGCGACCCCGAATCGGCCGGAGTTGTATTGCCCCGACGAACGGGCGCGGCCTACCATTGCACACCTTTTCACAGCGTCACATCCTCACAACCCGAGTCGGGAGATGCAGCGACCGATGGCCGCAAAGAAGACACCGGCGAAGAAGACCTCCACGAAGAAGAAGGCCGCCGTGACCAAGTCGGCGAAGGCGACCGCGAAGAAGTCGACCACGACGGTGAACAAGGCGACCGCCGAGAAGGCCGGAGCACCCGCGACGCCGGCGAAGACCGCCACGTCGAAGAAGTCGGCGGCGAAGAAGTCGGCACCGAAGAGGACGTCCGCGAAGAAGTCGACCGCGAAGAAGTCGACCGCGAAGAAGACGACCGCGAAGAAGACGACCGCGAAGAGGACGTCCGCGAAGAAGTCGACCGCGAAGAAGTCGACCGCGAAGAAGAC
>JBDZVK010000007.1:17187-17258 GCA_040255725.1 Actinomycetota bacterium | reverse complement strand
GACCGGTACCGCAACACGGAAATCGGCGTCGGCGAACGGGACCGCCGGAGGGGCCTCGGCAGCCAAGGGCG
>JBDZVK010000007.1:5587-17087 GCA_040255725.1 Actinomycetota bacterium | reverse complement strand
CGGAAATCGGCGTCGGCGAACGGGACCGCCGGAGGGGCCTCGGCAGCCAAGGGCGCGACCAAGAGCGCAGGGACCACCACCAAGCGCGGCGGCGACGGCGTGGTGACCAGTGCCGACGCGTTCTCGGAACGGTTTCTCGCCGATCAGCGCGCCGCATTGCTCGAACAACGCGCCACCTACGAACGCCAGTCGCGGTCACTTCGTGACGAAGCGGCGTCGCTCGTCGAGGACTTCCAGTCCGGTGACGTGCAGTTCGACGAGGAGTCGGGCGAAGGCGACACGTTGAACGTGGCACGCGAGCAGGACCTGATGATGTCGTCCCAGGCCCTGAGCGCGATCGAGGAGATCGACCACGCGCTCGCCAAGTTCGACCTCGGCACCTACGGCCTGTGCGAGGTCTCCGGCAAGCCCATCCCCAAAGCCCGCCTCGAGGCCATTCCGTGGGCCCGTGAACGGGTCGAGTACAAGGTCGGGGGGCTGACCAGCCGTTGACCGCGTCCGACGACGACGGAACCCGCGTCACGCGTGCGACCGGAGGAAGGCGGACCGGCCGTCGAGGTGACCTGATCGGACTCGGCGTCGTCGTGCTGGTCGTGGCGCTCGACCAGCTCACCAAGTGGTGGGCGCTCGAGTCGTTCGAATGGTCGCCACGGCACGTGGTGTGGACGCTGCAACTGGTGGTCGCTCACAATTCGGGCGCGGCGTTCAGTCTCTTCTCCGGGCGCGGGATCGGCCCGGCGATCGCGCTCCTCGCCGTGGTCGTGGTGGTCGTGGTGGTACGGACGTTGCGGTTCGTGCAGGGCTGGCCGGCGATCATCGGGAGTGCGCTGGTGGTCGGCGGCGCCCTGGGCAATCTCGCCGATCGACTGTTCCGTTCCCACGGTGCCGGATTCCTGCAGGGTGCCGTGGTCGACTGGATCGACTTCGGGTGGTGGCCGGTGTTCAACGTCGCCGACATGGCGATCACGACCGGGGCGGTGACCCTCGGGTTCGCGGCGTTCTTCGCCCCCCGGGACGACGACCCCGACGGCGGTGAGCTCGTCCCCACCGATCAGGACCGTTCGTCGCGCTCGGCGACCGGCCCTTCGTGAGGACCGAGGAGCTCGTCCCGCCCGCGCTGGCGGGAGAGCGACTCGACCGGGTCGTGGCCCTCGTCGCCGACTGCAGTCGATCGGAGGCGAGCGAGCTGGTCGCCACCGAGCAGGTGTCGATCGACGGGGTGGTGACGACGGCCGGTGCGCGGCGGGTCGCGACGGGCGAGCGGGTGAGCGTCGAGGTCCCCGCAGCGATCGACGACCGGCCGCAGGCCGACGCCTCGGTGGCATTCGACGTGGTCCACGTCGACGACGACGTGATCGTGGTCGACAAACCGGCGGGTCTGGTGGTGCACCCGGGTTCGGGACATCCCGACCACACCCTCGTCAACGGACTGCTGGCCCGGTTCCCCGAGATCGCGGAGGTCGGCCAACCGGGTCGTCCGGGGATCGTCCACCGTCTGGATCGTGGCACCTCCGGCCTGCTCGTCGTCGCGCGCACCCCGTCCGCGTACGAGACGCTGGTCGGCGACCTCGCCGCCCACCGTGTCCGGCGCGACTACCAGGCGATGGTGGTCGGGCGCCCCGAACCCCGCCGCGGCGTGATCGACGCGCCGATCGGCCGGTCGGCGCGTCAGGCGACCCGCATGACGGTCACGGCGTCGGGCAAGCCCGCCCGCACCCACTACGAGGTCGTCGAGACCTTCTCCGAGCCGGTGGCGGCGTCACTGGTCGACTGCACGCTCGAAACCGGGCGCACCCACCAGATCCGGGTCCATCTCGCGGCCATCGGTCATCCGGTCCTGGGTGACGGCACCTACCGGGGCGCGAGACCCGACGTCGGGCCGGCGCGCCCGTTTCTCCACGCCCGGGTCCTCGCCTTCGCCCATCCGACGACCGGAGACCTGATCGAGCTGCGGTCCGCATTGCCGCCGGACCTCGTCGACGTGCTCGAAGGGTTCCGCGGCGGCTGAGGCGGCTCAACCGGGCCAGGGCGCCTCGCCCCGGCTGATCGCCGCGACGTCCGCCAGGGTCGAGCCCTCGAGCAGGTGGCGCATCTGCTCGCCGACGTGCCCCCAGATCGAGAGCAGAACGCACTGTCCCTCGTGGTCACAGGCCCCGTTGGTGTGCGGTTCGCCGAAGTCGCCGACCACGATCGGTCCGTCGACGGCCGAGACGATCTGGGCCAGCGTGATGTCGTCGGGTGCATGGGCCAGGATGTAGCCGCCGCCCACGCCACGCTTGGATCGGACCAGACCGGCCCCCTTGAGTGCCAGCAGGATCTGCTCCAGGTACGGTTGGGGCAGACCGGTCCTCTCGGCGATGTCGCGTACCGACGTCGGCCCTTCGGCATCGTGGAGCGTCAGTGACAACAGCGCTCGACAGGCGTAGTCGCCCCGAGTGGAGACTCTCATGAGATCCCATGCTACGGACCCGCGCCGCGCCGAGCGCGGCCCGGGCGACTTCACGGCCCCGGCCCTGCCGATAGCGTGGGGGGCACATGGCCACCACGACCGATCACCGTGAAGGGGGAGCCGCACACGCCGACGGTGCGGCCACCACCGGCCGGACGGTCGAGATGGACCTCCCCGACTACGCCGGTGGCTGTGTGTGCAACGTCGTTCCCGCGCTGCTGGAGCCCTCACCGACCACCCCCGGATGGTTGCCTCCGGGGCTCGTCGATGCCCCGCAGGTCGTGCTGCTGGTGATCGACGGTCTGGGGTTCGAGCAACTCTCCGCACGCGCCGAGCACGCACCGACCCTGTCGGCGATGGAAGGCGGTGCGATCCACACCGTGGCTCCCTCGACGACCGCCAGCGCCTTGACGAGTATCGCCACGGGCACCACGCCGGGTGTGCACGGCGTGATCGGCTACCGCATCGCCGAGCAGGGAGAGGTGCTGAACGTGCTGCGCTGGAACACCCCTCAGGGTGACGCCCGCTCACGGATCCCGCCCGAACGTCTCCAGGTCGTCGAACCGTTCTGCTCCCATCGGCCGCCCACGGTGACCCGCACCGAATTCGAAGGTTCCGGGTTCACCCGTGCCCACCTGCGGGGGGCGCGCCCCCACGGGTACCGCGTCCTGTCGTCGCTGCTGGTCGAACTCCGACGGCTTCTGGAATCCGGTGAGCCGTTCGTCTACACCTACTACGAGGGCCTCGACAAGGTCGCGCACGAGTACGGACTCGGCGAGCACTACGACGCGGAACTCCGTGCCGTCGATCGGTTGGTCGCCGAGATCTGTGCCGTGTTGCCGGCCGGCGCGGCGCTCGCCGTCACCGCCGATCACGGCCAGGTCGAGGTCGGCGACCACATCGTCGAACTCGACCGGTCGATCACGCCGCACCTGGCGATGCAGTCGGGCGAAGGTCGTTTCCGCTGGTTGCACGCCCGGCCGGGCAGGGCACGCCAACTCTTCGAGGCCGCCGACGTCCACCGGGACGTCGCCTGGATCGTGACCCGCGACGAGATGATCGACCAACAGTGGTTCGGACCTGAGGTCACGGCCGAGGCCGCACGTCGCCTCGGCGACGTCGCGCTCGTCGCGCGCGAACCGGTGTCGTTCCACGATCCGCGTGACACGGGGCCGTTCCAGCTCATCGGCCGGCACGGGTCCGTCACCCCCGCCGAGATGCGCGTCCCACTGCTGTCGTACGCTGCATCGTGAGCCCGATCGTCCGGGTGGCCAGGTGGGATCCGGCCACCGGACGTCCCCGGTCCGCACCGCCAAGGAATGCCAAGGAATGAGGTAAGGCCATGACCGATCTGCAACCCTCCCAGAACGAGACGCCACGGCCGCAGGTGGTCGAACGGCCCGGCGGGGGTGCCGGCGCGGAGGTGGAGACCGCGGAGAGCCGCGAATCGGTCCAGGAGCCCGCCAAGGTCATGCGGATCGGGTCGATGATCAAGCAGCTCCTCGAGGAGGTCCGAAGCCTCGACCTGGACGAGCCGGCGCGGGAACGCCTCCGTGACATCTACGACCGGTCGGTCACCGAGCTCGGCGCAGCGCTGTCGGACGACCTGCGTGACGAACTCGGCCGTCTCGCGTTGCCCTTCGCCGAGGAGGACACCCCGACCGGCGCGGAACTCGTCGTCGCCAAGGCCCAGCTCGTCGGTTGGCTCGAGGGGCTCTTCCACGGCATCCAGGCGACGCTGTTCGCCCAGCAGATGGCGGCCCGCCAGCAACTGGACCAGATGCGTCACCAGATCGGACCGGGTGGCGGCCCGAACCCCGGCCCCGCACCCGATCGGCCCGGCACCTACCTCTGAGCCTCCGCCCCGGCCGGGACCCGCGCACCGGACCCTAGAACGGGTCCACGAACCGACGCGCCGGCCCGGTCACCTCGCCGGCGGCTGCGAACGCGTCGATCACCCGCGCGCGGGTCTCGGCCGGGTCGATCACGTCATCGATCTCGAGGTGCGCCGCAACGTTCACGGCACGGCCACGCCGGTACGCGGCCTCCACCATCTCGTCGAAGGTGCGGGCGCGCTCCGCTTCGTCGTCGATGGCTTCGAGCTCCCGGCGGAACCCCAGACGCACCGCCCCCTCGAGCCCCATGCCGCCGAACTCGCCGGTCGGCCACGACAAGGTGAAGCTTCCCGCGCGGAAACTGCCGCCGGCCATCGCCTGGGCGCCGAGACCGTAACCCTTGCGCAGGACGACGGTGCCGAAGGGGACCCGCATGGCCGCCGCGGTGACGAACATGCGGGCGAAGTGGCGGACCTGTGCGTTCCTCTCCGCGTCGGGTCCCACCATGAACCCCGGTGTGTCGCACAGGAACAACACGGGCAGCCCGTGCACGTCGCACAACCCGAGGAAGCGGGCGGCCTTGTCGGCGGCGTCGCGGTCGATCGCCCCGCCGAGGTGGGCGGGATCATTCGCGACGATGCCGACGGGTCGACCCTCGAGGCGGGCGAGCGTCGTGATCATTCCCGCACCGAAGCCCCGGCGCAACTCCAGCGACGAGTCGACGTCGACCAACCCCTCGACGACCGCCCGCACGTCGTAGACCGACTTGCGGTGCTCGGGCACGAGGGTGCGCAGCGCGGTCTGATCGGTCGCCTGCCAGGTTTCGAGCCGGCCTTGGAAATACGACAGGTACCGCTTGGCGGTGGCCACGGCCGCCGCGTCGTCGGCGACCGCGACGTCCACCACGCCGTTGGCGACCTGCACGTCGATCGGCCCGATCTCCTCGGGACGGTACGTGCCGAGACCGCCGCCTTCGATCATGGCCGGCCCGGCCATGCCGATCGTGGCGTCGGCCGTGGCGATGACGACGTCGCAGCATCCCAGCAGGGCCGCGTTGCCGGCGAAACAACGTCCCGAGGCGATGCCGACGGTCGGCACCCGGCCCGACAGTCGTGCGAACAGCTCGAAGGCCCGGGTGTCGAGGCCCGAGACCACCGGGACGTCGGTGTCACCCGGGCGACCGCCGCCTCCCTCCGCGAACAACACCAAGGGGATGCCCAGGTCCGCGACGATCTCGAAGAGCCGGTCCTTCTTGTGGTGGTTGCGCCAACCCTGGGTGCCCGCCAGGACCGTGTAGTCGTACGCGGCGACCGCACACGCCGCCCGCTCGGGGCCGAACCGATGCCCGTTGACCCGGCCGATGCCGGTGACCAGACCGTCGGCCGGGGTGTTGGCGACGAGGTCGTCGCGGGTTCGGCGCTGTTCCTGGGCGGCGTAGGCGAGCCCGCCGTACTCGTGGAACGACCCGTCATCGCAGAGGTCCGAGACGTTCTCCCGGGCGGTGCGGCGCCCCCGACCGTGGACCTTGGCCACCGCGTCGGGACGGGCCTCGTCGCGCAGGTGCGCCCGCGCCTCGGCGAGGTCGGCCAGATCGGCGCGCTCGGTCGCGGTCGCCGTCGTGGCGTCGATGTGGGGCGCGTCGTGGCGCACTCCGGTGGATGCGACGTGCGGGACGATCGTCGCGAGCACCTGACCGTCGACGACGCCGTCTCCCACCGTGACCGCCACATGGGAGACCCGACCCGGGACCGGCGCCTGGAGCGGATGCTCCATCTTCATCACCTCGAGCACGACCACGGTGGCCCCGGCACGCACGTCGTCACCGTCGGACACCCGTACCGCGGCGACCGTTGCCGGCATGGGCGCGACGAGATCGACGGATTCTGCGGCGGCCGGATCGGTGGGCATCGCCCAGAACTAGCAGACTCGGGCGTGCCGCGCCGATCGGTAACGTCGCGGCGATGACCGTGCGCCGAGTCGTGGTCTATGTGAACGCCGCCGCGGGTTCGGTCGACGGTGCCGACCCCGCAGGCACCTCGCACCGCATCGCCGCTGCGTTCACCACGGCATCGCCGGATGTCGAGGTCCGGGTCGAGACCGTCGATCCCAGCCGACTGCAGGACCGGATCCGAGAGGTGTGGACGGCGGGGCCACGACCGGACGCCGTCGTCGTCGCGGGCGGCGACGGCACCGTGAACAACGCCGCGCAGGTGGCCGCGGACTCCGACATCGTGATCGGGGTGCTGCCGCTGGGAACGTTCGACCACTTCGCCGGTGACCTCGGCGTCCCCGGTGATCTGGAGGCCGCCGCGGCGGCGCTCGTGGACGGCGAGATCCGTCGCGTCGACGTCGCCGAGGTGAACGGCCGGGTGTTCGTCAACAACTCGCTGGTCGGGCTGTACCCCCGGCTGGTCTCGATCCGCGACGAGGTCATGGTCGGCCGGGGGTGGGGGAAGGTGCGCGCGGTCCCCGTCGCCGCGGCGCGCGTGCTCGGATCGTTTCCGACCCATCGACTGGATCTCACCGGCCCGGACGGATTCGGACTGTCCGGGCTGCACACACCGATGCTCTTCGTGGGCAACGGCGTCTACGAGAGCGCTCCGGGTCGACCGCCGACCCGGAGCCGGCTCGACGCCGGCGTGCTGGGCATCGAGGTCGCCCGGGCAGCGTCGCGTCGTCGTCTCGTCCGGGCGGCGGTCCACACCTTGGTGCGTGGCGCCTCGGGCGCGACCGATGTCGAGCGGGCAACGCTCGAAACCGTCGAGGTCCACGGTCGTGCCGCCCGGCTCCAGGTGGCGATCGACGGCGAGATCGACTGGTTCGTCCCGCCGCTGTGCTATCGGACCAGACCCGGTGCGCTCCTCGTCCTCGCACCGCGACGACCCGCATCGCCGTGACGTCGAACGCGCCCGACCCCTCAGAACAGACGCAGCTCGTTGGACTCGATGCCGCGTAGTTCGTCGTAGTCGACCTCGAGGAACGCGATGTCACGATCGCCGGCCAGGACCTTCGCCTGCGGTTTGATCGACTGGGCGACGAACATGCCCCGAACCGGTCGCAGCAGCGGATCCCGGTTGAGGAAGTCCAGATACCGGGTGAGCTGCTCGACGCCGTCGATCTCGCCGCGGCGTTTGATCTCGACGGCCACCGTGGTGCCGTCCGCCGCCTTGCAGAGCAGATCGACGGGACCGATGTCGGTGGGGTACTCCCGGCGCACCAGCGACAGATCCAGGACCGATTCGCTGTGCTCGGCGAGCAGCTCCTGGAGGTGCGCCTCGACGCCGTCCTTTTCGAGGCCCGGATCGTCACCGAACTCGACGGTGGCGTCGCTGAGCACCTCGGCCAGGTGGATCACGAGCCGTTCGCCCTTGGGGTTGGTGACCGTCCACGTGTCGGGCTCGTCCGTGTTCAACCGGTTCGGGGCGTTCATCCAGTTGAGCGGCTTGTAGGCGCCGCCGTCGGCATGGATCGCCACGCACCCGTCGGCCTTGACCATGATGAGGCGCACCGCTTCGGGCAGGTGGGCGGTGAGCCGGCCGACGTAGTCGACCGTGCACCGGGCCACGACGAGACGCACCGGGGAGCCTCAGCCCTTCCGGGAGCGGGCGAGCCGCTTGCGGATCAGCGCCCGGCGGTTCTGCAGTTCGCGGTAGGTGAGCGAATCGGTCACGGTCGGATCGACGCCGTAGCCCGCCTTGAGCCCGTCCAGGTCCATCGACCAGCCGTTCATGATGGCGCCGAGGTCGCGGCTGAGTTGCTCGGAATGGCGGGTGGTGAAGGCGGTGGTGATGTCGGCCAACTCGGCGAACAGATCGAGATCGGGCGCGAGGGTCGCGATGGCGCCGTCGAGGAACACCATGTTCTTGATGAACAACATGAGGTCCTTGGGCAGCCGTGCCCCCATACCGAGCAGGGCCTTGACGACCCGCTGCATCTCACCGGTCAGCGCCTCGGGCGACATCTCGGTCATGTCCACCGCCGGCTGGTCGAGACCCAGTTCGGTGATCACCGCCGCCACATCGGTGTCTGCGGGCAGCGCGCCGAGGTCACGGAGTGCGGTGATCTGGCCTTCGAGGTTGTTGGCGGTCGCACTCATCACGAGCTGCAGGAACGCGAGTCGATGCTTGGTGTCGAGCCGGCCGGTGATGCCGAAGTCCAACAGCGCGGTGCGGCCGTCGGTCATCACCAGAAGGTTCCCCGAGTGCAGGTCGCCGTGGAAGATGCCCTTGAGCATGCAGCCCTCGAGGAAGGCGATCATGCCGGTTCGGATGATGTTCTCGGTGTCGATGCCGGCGTCGATGATCGATTCGGAGTCTCCGAAGGGATAGCCGTGGATGCGCTCCATCACGAGCACCCGGGGGGTCACCAGTTCGGGATGGGGCCGGGGGATGACCCAGCCGCGTTCGCCGAGATCGGCCAGGTCCCGGGCGATGTCGATCATGTTCTCGGCCTCGAGTCGGAAGTCGAGCTCTTCGACGATGGTCTCGGCGAACAGCTCCACCAGCGCCGGTGGGTTGGCGAGTGCGGCGATCGGGATCCGGCCCACGAGCAGGGGCGCGATCCAGGCCATGACCCGCAGGTCGCGGCGGACCAGCGTGGCGACGCCCGGACGCTGGACCTTGACGACGACCTCCTCGCCGGAGAGGAGGGTGGCCGCGTGGACCTGGGCGATCGACGCCGCGGCGATCGGGGTACGGTCGAACTCGGCGAACAGCTCGTCGAGTTCACACCCGAACTCCTCGGTGATGACCCTCTCGACGTCGGCGAATGGCACCGGAGGCACCTGGTCGCGGCACTTGCGGAACTCGGCGACGAGGTCCTCGGGAAAGATGCCCTCCCCGGAGGAGATGATCTGGCCGAGCTTGATGTAGGTCGGACCCAGTGCTTCGGCGGCCTCGCGCAGCCGGCGGGCCAGACCGGCCGTGGTGTGCTCGCGGAACCACCAACCGATGATCGCCCGTCCGAGCTGCCCGCTCACCGACCCGATGCGGCGGGCCGGTGGGAGGAGTCGGCGTCGGGTGAGCAGGGGGACCTGTCCGTCGACTCGTCGACGGACGCGCTTCAGCCCCCGCCGCCAGCCCAGGCCCTCGGGTTCGTCGAGCTGCCATGGGCCGTCGGCGGTGTACGCCCCGAGGGCCAGGTCGGCGGACATCGGATTGGATTCTCGCACCCGTGTGCTCACCGGTCGACCTTTCGGGCGTAGGGGGCGAGAGCATGCAAGGTGACCGCCGCGAGCTCGGGGCGGCAGATCACCAGGTCGGGAAGATACGGCACACCCGTGTTGTACTCCAGCGGTGACCCGTCGATCCTCGACGTGTGCAACCCGGCGGCTCTGGCCACGCCGACCGGTGCGGCCGAGTCCCATTCCCACTGTCCGCCGGAATGGGCATAGACGTCGGCGGCGCCAAGCACGACCATCATCGCCTTCGCGCCGGCCGAACCCATCGGTACCAGGGTGCCGCCGAGGTCTTCGGCGAGATCGTCGGCCCAGGCCGGCGGGCGGGAACGACTGACGGCGATCCGGGGACTGCTGGGCGCGTCGGGAAGCGGTGCGGGCGGGGGATCGGTGGTGAGCAGCAGCTTCTGCGCAGGGAGCGCGACGGCAGCAGCCGTGGGTTGGTGGTCTTCGACCAGCGCGACGTGCACGGCCCAGTCGCCGCGACGCCGGTCGCCGTACTCCCTGGTTCCGTCCAAGGGGTCGACGATCCACACGCGCTCGGCCGCGACCCGCTCCGGGTCAGGAGAAGTGCGAGCTTCGGGGGACTCCTCGGACAGCACCAGATCGTTCGGCGCCGCGGCCCGCAGTTCGGTCATCAACAGTTCGTGGGCATGCCGGTCACCTTCGGCTCGGAGGCGCTCCGGCCCGGCACCGTCCGCCAGGAGCCGGTCCCGCAGGGCCACGAGCATGGTGCCGCATTCGTGAGCGAGGTTCGCGGCGAGGCGGTGATCATCTTCAGTTGCCATCGGGCCAAGACCCTACGTGGCAGAGGTTCGACGATGCGCCGCCCCGCCCGATCGGCTCACTCGTCCGAGTCGGCAACCCGCTGGGATTTGGCCCGGTTGTGCGGTCCACAGAGACGTTGGAGGTTCGCAAGAACCGTGGGCCCGCCCGAAGCAAACGACTGTCGGTGGTCGACTTCGAGGAAATGGTGCGCATGACAGCCGGGTTCTCGGCATTCGTCATCACGCGCTTCCACCACTCGGCGTTGTCGACGAGTCGGATAGCGGCGTCTCGGGCTTGCATCGATCGGGTATCGGTCGGCGTCGTGCATCAACAGCGAGACGAAGGAACTCGGAAGCATCTCGGTGACCGCCCGGTCCGAGAGGGGCGTGCCGTCGGTGAGCGCGTTGCCGTTTTCGCTCACGTGCACCACGATCTCGGCGCTCGGTTCTCCCGTGTCGCCTTCACCGACGCAGACGGTCACGAACGCATCGGCACGTTGTTGGCGCAGGCTTGTGCCCGCGGGCACGCTCCGACGGTGCGCCACGGTCGTGTCGATCACCGCGCAGACCCTGGCGGCGTCCTCGGGGGTGAGTCGCACATGGAAGTCGACCATTCCGTCCGCGGCAGTGCCCCAACCCATCGAGCGGAGCAGCTGCTGGCGGCGCCGGATCACCTCCGGGTCCTCATGGCGTTCGCTCCAGGCGGCGATGGCCTTGCCGAGCCGCCCCGACGGTGTGATCCGGGCGATCTCCACCAGGTCGTCGACGTTGTCGTCGGTCAGTTGCCCGGCCAGGATCCGCGCCTTCGAATACGAGACGTCCCCGTCGGCCATCGCGGCGTCCAGCAGCGGGTACCGCCGCATCGCCCGGGCGACGCGCACTTGCCGGCGCGCCGTGGAAAGTTCGATGTCGCACATGTCGGCGAGCCACATCTCACACGAAAGCGCTCCGGAGTCCGACCAGATGCCCCGGGCATCCAGTTCGCCGACGAGTACCAGGAGTTCGTATGTTCCCGCGGCCAGTCGCCGGGCCAGCATCACCAGCTCGGATTCGAGCTGATCGGCCGACATCGCTCCGATCTGTTCCCGTGCCCGCGGGCACGACGCACCGGACGGGGCCGCGTCCTGCGGACTGCCATCCTGCGGCGATCGCTTCGTACTCTGCGGCTCGGATTGCTCTCCGACCGCTCGGGTCTCGACCATCACCAACACCTCCTGAACGACTACGGGCATCACGGTCACTGCGGGCCGACGGCCCGGCTCAGGGGGAAGTG
>JBDZVK010000007.1:0-5487 GCA_040255725.1 Actinomycetota bacterium | reverse complement strand
GCTCAGCGAGCGAGCGGCTTGTACTTGATCCGGTGCGGCTGATCGGCGGCGCCGCCCAGTTCGGCACGCCGCCACGCCTCGTACTCGGAGAAGTTCCCTTCGAACCAGCGCACCACCGAGTCGCCCTCGAAGGCGAGGATGTGGGTCGCGATCCGGTCGAGGAACCACCGGTCGTGGCTGATCACCACCGCGCAGCCGGCGAACGACTCCAGGCCGTCCTCGAGCGCGCGCAAGGTGTCGACGTCGAGGTCGTTCGAGGGTTCGTCCAACAGCAGCACGTTGCCGCCCTCGGTGAGGGTCTTCGCCAGGTGCACCCGGTTGCGCTCGCCGCCGGAGAGCACCCCGACCGGCTTCTGCTGGTCTGATCCGGTGAAGTTGAACGACGCCACGTACGCCCGGCCGTTCACCTCGTGCCCGGCGATGTTCAACAGATCGTGCCCACCGGTGATCTCGTCGTAGATCGTGGCCTCGGGATCGAGCGTGCGGTTCTGATCGACGTAGGCCAGCTGCACGGTGTCGCCGATGCGCAGGGTGCCGGCGTCGGGCTTCTCGGCGCCGACGAACATCTTGAAAAGGGTCGACTTGCCCGCACCGTTCGGACCTATGACCCCAACGATGCCGGCGGGCGGCAGCGAGAACGACAGGTCGTCGATCAGCAACCGGTCGTCGAAGCCCTTGGTGAGCCCTTCGGCTTCGATCACCACGTCGCCGAGACGTTCTCCGGACGGGATGGTGATCTGCAGCTTCTCGGTGCGGCCTTCGGCCGCCCGCGACTCGGCGAGCAGCTTCTCGTACGCGTGCAGTCGGGCCTTGCCCTTGGCCTGGCGGGCCTTGGGTGACATCCGCACCCACTCGAGCTCTCGCCGCAACGTGCGCGCTCGGGCCGAGTCCGCCTTGTCCTCGGCGGCGAGGCGGGCCTCCTTCTGTTCCAGCCAGCTCGAGTAGTTGCCCTTGAACGGGATCCCGCGGCCGCGGTCGAGTTCGAGGATCCACCCGGCGACGTTGTCGAGGAAATACCGGTCGTGGGTGACCGCCACGACGGTGCCGTCGTAGTCGCGCAGGCTGCGCTCCAACCAGGCGACCGATTCCGCGTCGAGATAGTTGGTGGGTTCGTCGAGCAGCAACAGGTCGGGATGGTTCATCAACAGCCGGCACAGCGCGACCCGGCGGCGTTCGCCTCCGGACAGGTGCGTCACCGGCGCGTCCGCGGGTGGCAGCCGCAACGCGTCCATGGCGATCTCGATGTTGCGGTCCAGGTCGTTCGCGCCCTTGGCGGCGATCTCGGCCTCGAGTCGCTCCTGTTCGGCGCCGATCTTCTCGTAATCCGCGTCCGGCTCGGCATAGCGGGCGAGCACGGCGTCGTACGCGTTCAGCAGTTCGGCGACCTCGGCCACGCCGTCGAGCACGTTCTCCTTGACGGTCTTGGACTCGTCCAGGGTGGGTTCCTGTTCGAGCATGCCGACGGTCGAACCCGGCGAGAGCCGCGCCTCGCCGGTGAACTCGGTGTCGATCCCGGCCATGATCCGCAGCAGCGACGACTTGCCGGCCCCGTTCGCACCCAGCACGCCGATCTTGGCGCCCGGATAGAACGACAACGAGATGTCGGCCAGCACCTGGCGGTCCGGCGGGTGGAACCGGCCCACCTTGTGCATCGTGAAGATGTACTGCGCGTTGTTCATCGCACCTTTTCTGCATCGGGCTGTTCGGGCACAGCGTGGGTCTCCGAGTCTAGGGAGCGCCGGTAGGGTTGGGTCCGATGACACGAGAGCGCACCTCAGCAACGTCGCTGGGCCCCAATGCGTGGCTGGTCGACGAGAAGTACGAGCAGTATCTGGCCGATCCGACGTCGGTGGCCGAGAGTTGGCGGGAGTTCTTCGCCGACTACCGCCCGAAGAATCCGAAGAAGGAACCGCCGCGAGCGGGCGGGCCCCAGGCCGCAGCGCCACCCACGGCCGCTCGGTCCACCGACGGGTCGAAGCCCGCCGCGCCACCGCCACCGGCGGTCTCGCCGCGCGCGGAAACGCAACCGGAGGCCGACGAGGGCGAACCACTGCGAGGCGCCGCGGCGCGAGTCGTGGCGAACATGGAGACCAGCCTGGGCGTCCCCACCGCGACCAGCTACCGCGACGTCCCCACGAAGCTGCTCGAGGTCAACCGCAAGATCATCAACAACCACCTGAGGCGTACCAGGGGTGGCAAGATCAGCTTCACGCACCTGATCGGCTACGCCGTGGTGCGGGCGATCGCCGACGCGGTGCCGGCGATGAACGCCAGCTACGTGGACGGGTCCGACGGCAAGCCGCGCATCATCCGCCACGAGCACGTCGGCCTGGGACTCGCCGTCGACGTCGAGAAGTCCGGCGGGAGACGCTCGCTGCTCGTGCCCGTCATCCGCGACGCCGACACGCTCGACTTCGCCGAGTTCTTCGCGGCCTACGACGAGCTCATCCGCAAGGTGTCGACCAACAAGCTCTCGCCGGACGACTTCGCGGGTGCCACGGCGACGCTCACCAACCCCGGCACGATCGGCACGTCTCAGTCGGTGCCGCGACTCATGGCCGGCCAGGGCGTGATCGTGGGGGTGGGTGCGCTCGATTTCCCCGCGGAGTTCGCCGGCGCCGACCGGTCGTTCCTCGCCGACCTGGGCGTGTCCAAGGTGATGACGGTGTCGTCCACGTACGACCACCGCATCATCCAGGGGGCCGAATCGGGGTTGTTCCTGAAGCGGCTGAGCGAACTGTTGACCGGTGAACACGACTTCTACGTCGAGGTGTTCCGCGCGCTCGGCGTGCCCTACGAGTCGGTGAAGTGGCACCGGGACGTCAACCCGGTCGACCGCACCGCGGCCTTGATCTCCAAGCAGCTCAAGGTTTCCACGCTTGTCAACATGTACCGGGTGCGCGGTCACCTGATCGCCGATCTCGACCCGCTCGCGGCCGAGGAACCCCACATGCACTCCGAGCTCGATCCGGCGACCTACGGGTTGACGATCTGGGACCTGGACCGCACCTTCCTCACCGGCGGTGTGGCGGGCACCGAGGCGATGGTGCTCGACGATCTGCTGCACATGCTGCGCAACGCCTACTGCCGGACGATCGGCATCGAGTACATGCACATCTCCCGGCCGGAGGTGAAGCGCTGGATCCAGGAGCGCGTCGAGGGCGTGCCGCTCGATCTCTCCGCCGACGATCAACGTCACATCCTGGGTCGGCTGAACGCCGCCGAGGCCTTCGAGTCGTTCCTCGGCAAGCGCTACGTCGGGCAGAAACGCTTCGGTCTCGAAGGCGCCGAATCGGCGATCGCGATCCTCGACGACCTGTTGAACTCCGCGGCCGACGACGGCCACAGCAGCGCGGTGCTCGGCATGGCCCACCGTGGTCGGCTGAACGTGCTGGCCAACATCGTGGGCAAGTCCTACGACCAGATCTTCAAGGAGTTCGAGGGGCACATCGACCCGGATTCCACCCAGGGTTCGGGAGACGTCAAGTACCACCTCGGCCAGTCGGGCAAGTTCACCTCTCGCAAGGGTGCCACGATCCCGGTGGAGCTGGCGGCGAACCCGTCGCATCTCGAAGCCGTCGACCCGGTCGTCGAGGGCCTCACCCGCGCCCGTCAGGACCGGATCGACGATCCCGAGGCGTTCAGCGTCCTGCCGATCCTGGTGCACGGCGACGCGGCGTTCGCCGGCCAGGGCGTGGTCGCCGAGACCCTGAACCTGTCGACGATCAAGGGCTACCGGGTGGGTGGCACGATCCACGTGATCATCAACAACCAGCTCGGGTTCACCACGCCGCCCGAGGTGGCGCGCTCGTCGGAGTACTGCACCGACGTGGCGAAGATGGTGCAGGCGCCGATCTTCCATGTGAACGGCGACGACCCCGAGGCGTGTGTGCAGGTGGCCCGTCTGGCGTACGCGTACCGCCAGGAGTTCCACACCGACGTCGTGATCGACATGGTGTGCTACCGCCGTCACGGCCACAACGAGGGCGACGACCCCAGCTACACCCAACCGTTGATGTACAAGCGCATCGACGCCCGCCGCTCGGTGCGCAAGATCTACACCGAGACGTTGATGAAGCGGGGCGACATCTCGATGGACGAGGCCGAGAAGGCGCTCGACGACTTCCAGGCCAGGCTGCAGACCGCACTCGAGGAGACCCGCAACTCCGCGCCGCCCGAGGGGCTGCTCGCGAAGCGGCCCCCGGCGCCGGTGGGTGTGCTTCCCCCGGTTCCGACCGGTGTCGACCGGGAGGTGCTCGACCGCATCTACGGCGTCATGTCGCATCCGCCCGAGACGTTCACGGTCCACCCGAAGCTCGCTCGACAGCTGGCCAGGCGCGACGACATGTACGCGAGCGGAACGGTGGACTGGGCGCTCGCCGAGTCGCTCGCGTTCGGTTCGCTGCTGCTCGAGGGCACCCCGTTGCGCATGTCCGGACAGGACACCCGGCGGGGCACGTTCTCGCAACGGCATTCGGTGCTGGTCGACTACGAGACCGGCGCGGAGTGGGCGCCCCTGGCGAACCTGGGTGAAGACCAGGCGAAGTACTGGATCTACGACTCGCTGCTCTCGGAGTACGCGGCGCTCGGATTCGAGTACGGCTATTCGGTGGCGAACCCCGATGCGCTGGTGATCTGGGAGGCGCAGTTCGGCGACTTCGTCAACGGCGCGACCACGATCATCGACGAGTACCTGGTGGCGGCCGACGACAAGTGGGATCAACGGTCCGGGCTCGTGCTGCTCCTCCCGCACGGGTACGAGGGGCAGGGCCCCGACCATTCCTCGGGGCGGATGGAACGGTTCCTCATCCTGTGCGCCGAGGACAACATCCAGGTCGTCAACGCCACCACCTCGGCGCAGTACTTCCATCTGTTGCGGCGACAGATGCACCGGGCGGTGCGCAAGCCGCTGGTGGTGTTCAGCCCCAAGTCCCTCCTGCGGGCGAAGGCCGCGCACTCGACCGTCGACGAGTTGACCAGCGGCTCGTTCGCCGAGGTGCTCGACGATCCGCGGTACGCCTCCGCGGAGCGTTCGGGAGTGGACCGGGTGCTGTTGTGCAGCGGCAAGATCGCCCACGAGCTGGCCGCCGCACGCGACTCCGACGACCTCGACGTCGCGGTGGTGCGGATCGAACAGCTCTATCCGTGGCCCGAGGATCGGGTGCGCGAGATCCTCGATTCGTACCCCTCGGCGCGCCTCGTCCGGTGGGTGCAGGAGGAGCCCGAGAACATGGGAGCGTGGTCTTTCGTGCAGCGTCGTCTCGCCCACCTGTGTGGTCCGGACCGAACCCTTGACCACGTGAGCCGACCGGAGTCGGGCAGTCCCGCCACCGGGAGCCATGCCATCCACGTGCAGGAGCAGAACCAGGTCATCGAGGGTGCGCTCGGCTGAGCATCCCCGATCCGGCGCGGTCGGTTTGGTTGACTGGTCCCTGTCATGGCCCTGAAGCACGTCGTCGTCGACGGATCGAACATCGCCACCGAGGG
>JBDZVK010000185.1:0-5522 GCA_040255725.1 Actinomycetota bacterium | reverse complement strand
TCGCCCAGACGGCGGCCGCGGCCGAGGTCGACGCCGAACAGGCCGCCGCGGTCCGGGCGGGTGACAAGAACGCGATCCTGCTCCAGGCGGTCGAGCTGTGGCTCGGCGATCTCGGACACGAGGAGCACGACCTCAGGGAGCACCTCGAAGAGGTCCGTTCGTCACTGACCGGGACGGCGTCCTGACCGCTCAGCCGGCCTCGCCGGGCGGCCGCGTCGCCACGGCGCTCGGATAGGATCGATCGATGCTCAGCTTCTTGTTGGCGCTCGGCCCGGACTTCCTCAAGCCCGAGTTCTGGTTCGACAAGGCGGGCGCCGCCGCCTTCTGGGTGGTCGTCGCGATCATCTTCGCCGAATCCGGTCTGTTCTTCGGCTTCTTCCTGCCCGGTGACTCGCTGTTGTTCTTCACCGGGTTCCTGACCTCGTCGGCCGCGATCTCCTCAGGCGGCCACATCGGTGAGTTCGCTTCACAACTGCCCTCGATCTGGGTGATCCTGCCGGTCCTGTTCGTCGCTGCGGTCGCCGGTGACCAGGTCGGCTACGTGTTCGGCAGCAAGGTCGGCGGGGCGCTGTTCAAGCGGCCCGACTCGCGCTTCTTCAAGCAGGAGTACCTCGTCAAGGCCCACGACTTCTTCGAGAAGCACGGGCCCAAGTCGATCTTCCTCGCCCGGTTCGTCCCGATCGTGCGGACGTTCACCCCGATCGTCGCCGGGGTGTCGGACATGCACTACGGCACGTTCGTGCGGTGGAACATCCTGGGCGGCTTCGTGTGGGCGGTCGGGGTGACCACCTTGGGGCACTTCCTGGGACAGATCGGGTTCATCCGCGACAACATCGAGTACGCCATCATCGTCGTGGTGCTCATCTCGATCTCGCCGATGATCATCGAAGTCCTCCGCCACCGGCGGGCCAAGGCCAGAGAGCTCGACTCGACCTCCACCGCGCAGCGCCAGGCCGAGCTGGTCCCGGGCGAAGCCGAACATTGACCCTCCCGGGACGAGCCCCGACCCGGTACCCTCGATGATCATGGCCGAGTTCGCCTCCACTGAATGGATCCAGGCCTTCGACGAGGCCGTGCGCACCTCCGATGCGCTGCGCGCGTCGACCGCCGACGTCGCGTTGACGGTGCGCCAGACCGTCACCGACCGCGAAGGCGGCGACGCCGCGTGGCACATCGTGGTCGATCACGGGTCGGTCCGTGTGCACCCCGGTCCCGGCGACCACGCGGACGTCACGTTCTCGTCCGACGACGAAACGGCCCGGTCGATCGGTGCCGGCACCATCAGCGTCCAGACGGCATTCATGGTCGGGCGTCTCCGCATCGGCGGCGACACCGCGAAGCTGATGGAGCACGCCGCCGCGTTCGACGGTCTCGCCGACCTGTTCGAAGAACTCCGCTCGTCGACGACGTACTGAACCACTCGTTCGCCGTCGCGCCCGGCGCGACGGCACCGAACCCATCGCCAGGTCGATCCCGATGTTCGACAAGCTTCCGATCGTCGACCCCTCACCGGCGCTGTTGGCGCTCGACGCGGCGATCATCACGGTGTTCTGCGCACTGGCCGTCGGCTGGGTCGCCCTCGTGCGGGCGCGCACCCACAATCGTGCCGCGGTGCTCGCCCACGGCATCTTCGCCGCCTACCTGGTGGTGCTGGCGTGCGTCGTGTTCCTTCCCCTCCACGGCCTGCGCGCCGCGGCCGCGTCGTTCCAGGGCACCGAACCGCTGTCACGCGCCTGGTACTGGGGACTCCAGTTGCACCTGCCCCTGGCTCACGGGCACATCCACTGGCAACGCCTGGCGAACGTGGTGATGATGATCCCGTTCGGCTTCGGGTTCGGGCTGTTGGCTCCCCGCGTCGGGGTGCGACGCATCTTCGTGGCGTGCATGGCATGGGCGGTGTCGCTGGAACTGATCCAGCTCGGGATCTCGGTCGTCCTGGGGATCGTCTACCGGACCTTCGACATCAACGACATCGTCGACAACGCGTTCGGTGCGTGGGTCGGCCTCGCCTGCTTCGTCGGGTGCGCCCTCGCGGTGCGCGCGACGCGCTTCGGGCAGGGCGCGCCCGAGACCACCGTCCGGGGGTTCATCGCCGATTCGGTCGCACGGTATTTCGAGGGCCACGAGCGCCGCACGCACCGGCGCCCCTCGACGCCGCCCACCGAACCGCAGGCGCGCTCGGCGACGGATCGACACCGGCCCGGTTGAACCCGGCGTGCGCGACGCGTCGGCGCGTTCAGATCAGGCCGAGCTCGGCGACCGCGTCACGCTCCTCGGCGAGCTCGGCGACCGAGGCGTCGATCCTGGCGCGGCTGAACTCGTTCAGTTCCAGCCCCTGCACGATCGACCAGGACCCGTTCGCGGCCGTGCACGGGAACGAGGCGAGCAGGCCTTCGGGAACGCCGTAGGAACCGTCCGAGACCACCGCTGCCGACACCCAGTCGCCCTCGGGCGTGCCGTTCACCCAGTCGCGCATGTGGTCGATCGCCGCGTTCGCGGCGCTGGCGGCCGACGACGCGCCCCGCGCTTCGATGATCGCCGCGCCGCGTTTCTGCACCGTGGGAATGAACGTGTCGTCGATCCACGCTTCGTCGCCGACCGCGTCGGCAGCGATCTCGCCGTTCACCTCGGCGTGGAACAGGTCCGGATACTGGGTGGCCGAATGGTTGCCCCAGATCGTCATCTTCGTGATCTCGTCGACCCGCACCCCCAACTTGGCGGCGAGTTGCGCCTTGGCCCGGTTGTGGTCGAGACGGGTCATCGCGCTGAACGCCGATGAAGGAACACCCGGCGCGTTCCGCTGGGCGATCAACGCGTTCGTGTTGGCGGGGTTGCCCACCACGAGTACCTTCACCCCATCCGCGGCCCCGGCGTCGAGCGCACGCCCCTGTGCGGTGAAGATGGCGCCGTTCGCTTCGAGCAGATCGGCCCGTTCCATGCCCTTGGTGCGCGGCCGGGAACCCACGAGGAAGACGAGGTCGGCACCGTCGAACGCCTGGTGCGCGTCGTCGGACCGGTCGACGCCGCGCAACAACTCGAACGCGCAGTCGTCCAGCTCCATCGCCACACCCTCGAGCGCGCCGAGCGCCGGGGTGATCTCGAGCAGCGACAACTCGACCGGCACGTCGGGGCCGAGCACCGCGCCGCTCGCGATGCGGAAGAGGAGGGCGTAGCCGATGTTCCCGGCGGCTCCGGTGACGGCGATTCTCACGGCGTTGTCTGACACGTTCTGTGGTCTCCTCACTCCCACGCCTCGTGGGTCTCGAACCGATGGTACCCACGGGTCGGCCGACGACCCCAACGGGCCGATCGACCGAACCGCGCGCGGTAGCTTGCGCGTATGGACGACCCGGTCTGGGAGGAGTTCCGTGGAACGTGTGTCCGGCTGACGCTGCCCGACGGCACCCTCGACATCGCGCCCTCACCCGGCGAGGCGCGTGGCGCGTACCTGCCCGGTTCGGCGGGTCCGATCCACATCCTCACGGCCCAGAACCCCATGGGCATCGCCTCGACCGACGACGCGAACGTCGCCGCGAACGAACAACTCGCCGCCGATCTGGCCGCCATCGACGGGCTCCGCGTGTGGCCCGCGACCGGCTACGGCGGCGGCCCCATCGACAGGCCGAGCACCTGGACCGAGGACGGCTACGCGGTCGAAGGCCTCACCCGCGCCGTGGCGATCGAGCTGGCGATCCGCTACGAGCAGCGCGCGATCTTCGTGTGGCGCGACGAACCGGGCGGGTTCCGTCTCGTCGCCTGCGACGGCTCGGCCGACGAACCCCGGGGTTGGACCGCCACGTTCACCCCCACTTCCTGAGGCCGGCCGGCCAGCGGTCGCAGCGCCGCCCTCCGGCCGCTCCGGGACCCATTTCCCGGTGCGCCCGGCCAGACTGTGCACGTGCGCTACTTCACCGCGGACCTGCACTTCGGGCACGCCAACATCATCCGCTACTGCGAGCGGCCGTTCGCCTCGGTCACGGAAATGGACGAGGCGCTCGTCGAGAACTGGAACGCCGTGGTCGACCACGGCGACGAGGTGTGGGTGCTGGGCGACGTGGCGATGGGGCCGATCGACGAGGGGCTCGCCAAGGTCGGCCTCCTGCACGGCCGCAAGGTGCTGGTCGCCGGGAACCACGACCGCTGCTGGGCGGGCAACCCGCGTCGCCACGAGGAGTGGGTGCGGCGGTACCTCGACGCCGGGTTCGCCGAGATCCTCCAGGGCACGGTGGAGACCACCGTGGAGGACTTCGAGGTCCTGGCTGCGCACTTTCCCTACGAAGGCGACTCCCACGACGAAGACCGCTTCACGCGTTGGCGCCCGATCGACACCGGAGCCTGGTTGCTCCACGGACACGTCCACACGACCTGGCGCGTGAAGCAACGCCAGATCAACGTGGGCGTCGACGTGTGGAACCTCGCCCCGGTCGCCGAGCGCACCCTGGCCGGGATCGTTCGCGGACCCGTGGGCGGCTGATCTCGTCGCATCGGACCGGTCGTCGGTCACGTTCGCGCGAACGGGGACCTTCGACCCTGCCGACGACACACGCCGACCCGATTGGATGACCTCAGAGCCCAGGAACCGAGGTCGCCGTCATGAGCACCACCGAAACCGAGCCGGACGTCGAACGGATCGCCGGATTCTCCCTTCTCGGCAGACTCGGCAAGCGGGTGCTGAGGCCGGGTGGTGCGGCGCTCACCGAGCGACTGCTCGACGAGCTCGCGATCGGCGAGGACGACGACGTGGTGGAGATCGCCCCGGGCCGTGGTCGCACCGCGAAGCTGATCCTCGATGCGCGTCCGGCGAGCTATGTCGGCATCGACCGCGACGAAACCTCCGAACGTTCGATCGTGCCGATGCTCACCGGACCGACCCAGCAGTTCCGTCTCGGGTCGGCCAGTCGCACCGGCCTCGACGTGGGCGCCTGCAACGTGGCCGTTGCCGAGGCCGTGCTCACCATGCACCCGAGGGCGGCCAAGGAACACATCCTCGACGAACTGGCGCGGATCGTGCGGCCGGGCGGACGGATCGGCCTGCACGAGGTCGCCTACCGACTCGACGACCCGGACGATCCGATCGACATCGAGGAACTCGAACAGACCCGGATCTGCACCGAGCTGACCTCGCATTTCAAGGTGTCGTTCAATGCCATGACGATGGACGACTGGACCGAGTTGCTCGCCGGGGCAGGCTTCGAGCTGCTCACCGTCCACCGTGCCCCGCTACGGCTGCTCGAACCCGACCGGATCATCGCCGACGAAGGGGTCGTCGGAGCCGCGCGCTTCGCGGCGAACGTCCTCGCGGACCCACCGGTCCGTCGGAGGATCACCCACATGCGTGCCGCCATGCGTCGCAACGCTCCGCACCTACGGGCCGTGGCGATCGTGGCACGTCGGGGGTGAGGGACTGGCCGGGTCGATGCGGTGTCGGCTCCACCGCGTCGACCCGGCCATGACATCCCGCGACACGGGTGCACATCCGAGCCGACGGGGCCGAGTCGGAGCGGCTCGACCGGCCCCCCGAC
>JBDZVK010000184.1:0-5536 GCA_040255725.1 Actinomycetota bacterium | reverse complement strand
TCACCTACGGCACCAACAACGAGTTCGGCTTCGACTACCTGCGCGACAACATGGCCATGGCCATGGCCGACAAGGTCCAGCGCGGCCACAACTACGCGATCGTCGACGAGGTCGACTCGATCCTGGTCGACGAGGCCCGCACCCCGCTGATCATCTCGGGTCAGGTGTCCGACGCGGTCAAGCTCTACTACAAGTTCGCCAGCATCGTCCGTGGCCTGAAGAAGGACGTCGACTACGACGTCGACGAGGAAAAGCAGATGGTCGCCCCGACGGACTCCGGGGTCGAGAAGGTCGAGAAGGCCCTCGGACTCGACAACCTCTACGACGCCGTCTCCCAGAACCTCGTGCACCAACTCCAGGCCGCACTGAAGGCCAAAGAGCTCAAGAAGCGCGACAAGGACTACGTGATCGCCCACGGCGAGGTGCTCATCGTCGACGAGTTCACCGGTCGCATCCTCGAAGGGCGGCGCTGGTCGGAGGGGCTGCACCAGGCCGTGGAAGCCAAGGAAGGGGTGAAGATCAAGGAAGAGAACCAGACCCTCGCCACGATCACCCTGCAGAACTACTTCCGCATGTACGACAAGCTCGCCGGCATGACCGGAACCGCGGTCACCGAGGCCGCCGAATTCGGCTCGACCTACAACCTGCAAGTGGTGCCGATCCCGACCAACAAGGAAGTCATCCGCGACGACAAGCCCGACCTGATCTACAAGACCGAAGACTCGAAGTTCGAAGCCGTCGCCGACGACATCGAAGAACGCCACGAGACCGGCCAGCCGATCCTGGTGGGCACCGTGTCGGTCGAGAACTCCGAACGCCTCGCCCGCATCCTCGACAAGCGTGGGATCGACCACGAGGTCCTCAACGCGAAGCAGCACTTCCGGGAGGCCGAGATCATCACCCAGGCGGGTCGCCAGGGAGCCGTCACCGTGGCCACCAACATGGCCGGCCGGGGCGTCGACATCCTCCTCGGCGGCAACCCAGAAGGGCTGGCCGAGAAAGACGTCAAGGCCGAAGGGCTCGACCCCCACGACGACGGCGAGGGCGCCGAGCGTTACGCCAAGCGTCTCGCGCACTGGGAAGCCGAATGCGCCGCGGACGGCGACGAGGTGCGTGAGCTGGGTGGCTTGTACGTGCTGGGCACCGAACGCCACGAGTCGCGCCGTATCGACAACCAGCTCCGTGGCCGTTCGGGACGTCAGGGCGACCCGGGGGAGAGCCGCTTCTACCTGTCGCTCGAAGACGAACTGATGCGCCTGTTCGCATCGGGTCCGGTCAGTCGGATCATGGACCGGGCCTTCCCCGACGACGTGCCCCTCGAAGCCAAGATGGTCACCAAGGCGATAGAACGGGCCCAGAACACCGTCGAGCAACGCAACGCGGAGATCCGCAAGAACGTGCTCAAGTACGACGAGGTGATGAACAACCAGCGCAAGGTCATCTACGAACGCCGCGACCAGATCCTCGGCGACGCCGATCTGCGCGAAGAGGGCCTGCAGATCCTCGCCGACACGGTCGAATCGCTCATCGGCACCTTCTGTGGCGCCGAGTTCCACGAGGACTGGGACTTCGAGGGCCTCATCACCGAAGCCGACACCTACTGGCCGACCACCCTCACCGCTGACGACCTGTCGGATCTGACCGAGACCGACGCCATCTACGACAAGCTCATGGGTGAGGCGACCGGCTACTTCGAACAGCGTGAAGAGACCTTCGGTGCCGCCACGATGCGCGACGTCGAACGCCAGGTGATGCTCCAGATCATCGACGCCAAATGGCGCGACCACCTCTACGAGATGGACTACCTGCAGGAAGGGATCCACCTGCGAGGCCTCGGCCAGAAGGACCCGCTGGTGGAATGGCAGCGTGAGGGCTACGCCATGTTCGGCGAGCTCATGGACGCCATCTCCGACGACTACCTCAAGTACCTGATGCGGGTGCAGGTGGTCGTGCAGGAACCCCGCCGGCAGACCCCCGACGAGATGCAGTACTCCTCGGCCGAAGATGCCGTCGGCTCCGACGCCGTGCTCAAACAGGCCGCCCGGATGCAGGCCGCGCAGACCGGCGAGGCACCGCCTCCCGAGGCTCTCGACGAACCGGTGAACACGCCGGTGGTCAAGTCCGACTGGGACAAGACCGGCCGGAACGACCCGTGCCCGTGCGGCTCGGGACGCAAGTTCAAGCAGTGCCACGGGGCCGCGTGAACCGGCGAGACGTCCGTGCGTGACTATTCCGACGATCTGGCCGAGGCGCAGCGACGCCTGGACGAGGCCGAGCAGTACCTGCGGATCGACGCGCTCCGTGCGCGTCGACCCCAGCTCGAGACCGAGTCGTCGCGCCCCGACCTGTGGGACGACCCCGAGGCCGCCAGGGCCGTGACCGGCGAGCTGGCCGCGCTCGTCGACGACCTCGAGATCTACGACACCCTGGCCGGCAAACTCGACGACGTCGCCACCCTGGTGGAACTGGGCCGGGAAGAGCACGACGACTCGGTCGTGGCCGAGATCGACACCACCCTCGCGGAGGTGGCGAAGCGGTTCGACGAGCTCGAACTGCGCAGCCTGTTCACCGGCGAGTACGACGACTCACCCGCGATCTGTGAGATCCAGGCCGGCGAAGGCGGCGCCGACTCCCAGGACTGGGCCGAGATGCTGCTGCGCATGGAGACACGCTGGCTCGAATCCAAAGGATTCGACGTGGAACTCCAGGAGGTGTCCGAAGGTTCCGAGGCCGGTATCTCGTCGGCCACGTTCGTGGTGACGGGCCGCAACGCGTACGGGTGGGTACGCAGCGAACACGGCGTGCACCGACTCGTGCGGATCTCGCCGTTCAACGCCCAGGGCAAACGCATGACCGCCTTCGCCTCGCTCAAGGCCACCCCGTTCCTCGAAGACGCCCCCGACGTGGTGATCGACGACAAGGACCTGCGCATCGACACCTACCGCGCCTCGGGTGCCGGCGGGCAGCACATCAACAAGACCGACTCCGCGGTCCGGATCACGCACCTGCCCACGGGCATCGTCGTGTCGTGTCAGAACGAACGCTCCCAGCATCAGAACAAGGACCGCGCCCTTGCGGTGCTGCGGGCCAAGCTCGCCGAGGCGCAGCGCGAAGCACGCGAAGCCGAGTTGTCGGGCATCCGCGGCGAGGAGCGATCGGTCGGCTTCGGCTCACAGATCCGCTCGTACGTGACCCAGCCGTACCAGATGGTCAAGGACCTGCGCACCGAGTACTCCACCGGCAACGTCGACGCCGTGCTCGACGGCGACCTCGACGCGTTCAGCGAAGCGTTCCTGCGCCACGAACGGGCCGAGGCCATCGCATGACCGGGTGTGGTGCGAGGCCGATGGGCGGGGCCCATCCGCGTGGAGTTCGTAACGACTTGGTAACATTCGTCGGACCGCACGGCGTGGTGCGTGGCGCGCACCGACGACCGTCGCGCCGAGCCGAACCCGTGACCGTACCCGCCGCTGTGAACGTGAGTGCCTGAGTAGTCGATGATCAAACTCGAAGACGTCTCGAAGATCTACAAGGGCGACGTGACCGCCCTGCAGGACGCGAGCGCCGACATCGCCAAAGGCGAGTTCGTGTTCCTCGTCGGGCCCTCCGGCTCGGGCAAGTCCACGATGATCCGCCTGCTCAACAAGTCCGAGACCCCCACACGGGGGAGCATCTACGTCGCCGGCAAGGACATCGGTGAACTGTCGAGCTGGAAGGTGCCCTTCCTGCGGCGCAACATCGGCTGCGTGTTCCAGGACTTCAAGTTGCTGAACTCGCGCACCGTTTACGAGAACGTGGCGTTCGCCCTCGAAGTGATCGGCCGACCCAAGCACGTCATCGAAGCCCAGGTGCCCGCCATCCTCGACCTGGTCGGCCTCGCCAAGAAGACCGACAACATGCCCCACGAACTCTCCGGTGGCGAGCAGCAACGCGTGTCGATCGCCCGGGCCTTCGTGAACCGGCCGTTGATCCTGCTGGCCGACGAGCCGACCGGCAACCTCGACCCGACCACCTCGGTGGGCATCATGCGCCTGCTGGACCGGATCAACCGCACCGGCACCACCGTGGTGATGGCCACCCACGACCGGGCGATCGTCGACACGATGCGCCGCCGGGTGATCGAACTCGACCGGGGTCGCATCATCCGCGACCAGGCACGCGGCGTGTACGAGTAGAGACGGACGATGGCGATCAAACTCGACTACGTGGTCCGGGAGACCGGACACAGCCTCAAGCGCAACTTCACCCTGTCGCTCGCTTCGGTGCTGACCGTCGCGGTCTCGCTCGCCCTGGTGGGCTCGGCGTTCGTGGTGCGCGCGGCCGTCCAGCACTCCACGGCCCGCTGGACTGGCGACGTCCAGTTCATCGTGTTCATGAAACCCGACGCGTCGGCCGCGCAGATCTCGGCGGTGCGCAACGCCCTCGACCCCGAGAAGAACACCCAGATCGCGAAGGTCACGTTCTTCGACAAGCAGCGCGCCTACAAGGAGTTCCGCGAGGTCTTCCGTGACGACCCGGTGCTGCTGTCGACCTCGCGTCAGGCCGACATGCCCACGTCGTTCCGGGTGAAACCCGCGATCAAGAACGCCGAGTTGATCAACCAGATGGGCCAACAGCTCAAACAGGCACCCGGCGTGTACCAGGTGGAATTCGCCTACGACACCGTGAAACAGATCGAACGTGTCTCGAAGTTGATCTCGACGGTGATCCTGGCCACGGCGCTGTTCCTGCTCGCCGCGGCCGGGCTGTTGATCCTCAACTCGATCCGGATGGCGATGTTCGCCCGCCGGCGTGAGATCGAGGTGATGAAGCTCGTGGGGGCCACCAACTGGTTCATCCGCGTGCCGTTCATGTTCGAGGGTCTGATCCAGGGCCTGATCGGCGCGGTCCCCGCGGCGGTCGCGGTGTGGTTCCTCGGCACCCGGATCAACAGCTCGGGAAGCACCCACTCGTCGGTCGCGATCCTGCAGGGGTTGTATGTGTCGGGTGGCGAGGTGTGGACGGTGATCATCGCGATGATCATCATCGGGTGCCTCGTGGGGGTGGTCGGGTCCGCGGTCGCGGTCACCCGGTTCCTCGACGTGTGAGCGGGCCGGGCCGAACCACGGTTCGGGCCGTCACGCCCGGAAGTGGCAAAATGGTCGGAGCGTCGCCCCGTCCTGGTGTGGTGCTCACCATCACGCATCGACGCTCGAATCGAGCTGGAGGATTCCGTGGGTTTCAAAGTCGGTGACCGGGTCGTCTACCCGCATCACGGCGCAGCGATCATCCGCAAGCGCGAGAAGATCGAGCGGGAAGGCAAGAAGGTCGACTACCTGGTCCTCGAGATGGTCCACGGCGAACTCACGTTGCGGGTGCCCGCCGACATGGCCGAAGAGGTCGGGATGCGCCCGCCGATCTCGAAATCCGATGTCGACGACCTGTTCGAACTGATCGGCAAGCGCGACGTGCGCGAACCCGCCAACTGGTCGCGCCGGTTCAAGAACCACCAGGAGAAGATGAAGTCCGGCGACGTCTACCAGGTCGCCGAGGTGGT
>JBDZVK010000183.1:0-5587 GCA_040255725.1 Actinomycetota bacterium | reverse complement strand
CCGTCGGCTTCGGTCGCCCGGTAGGCGCGCGGGTCGGTCGGGTCGTCGACCAGGGTGACGATCGGGTTCGCGATGGCCTCACCGAGGCGTCCGGCGAACAGCGACCGGCCCTTGTTGACCGCTTCGCCGTTCATGGTGCCGGCGATGATGCCGAGGAAGTGGGCGGTCACGAACGGGTCGAACACGACGGTCATACGGCCGCCGGTCGGCTTGGTCGCCCCCAACAGCCGGGTCGCGCGACGGGCCGCGTCGGCGGCGGCGGTGGAGACGTCGAGATCGGCGGGCTCGCGGCCCACCGAGAATCCGAAGCCGGTCTTGGTCTCGTCGCCCTGCTTCGCGAGGGGGTACGCGCCGACGTAGCAGGCCGATTCGCGGCCGGCCGAACGGATCCCGGTCGTGGTGACGACGACCCCTTCACCGATCGCGTCGCCGTACTCGGCGGATTCGACGCCGGTGATCCGGTCGTCCGCGCCCCGCACCGACGCTTCGAGCTCGAGGGCGAGCGCCACCTTGTCCTCGGTCGGCACCGCTGCGAGCGACGCCCGGTACAGGTCGAGCTCGGGCACTTCCACGCCGTCGGGTTCGGCGAGGCCCAGGAAGGAGTCTTCGGTGGCGAAGGTGGCGTTGTCGCGGGCTTCCGCGAGCACCTCGCCGAGCACATCGGCGTCGAGCGATCCCGCATAGGCGAACCCCTGGCGGTTGCCGGTCACGACGCGCACGCCCACCCCAGCGGTGCCGGCCGAAGACAACGACTCGATGTCGCCCTCGTACACGCGGATCTCGGTCTCGGTCGAACGACCGACCACCACCTCGACTTCTTCGTCGTCGCGGGCCCAGCCGATCACCCGGTCGGCGAGTTCGAGAAGTTCGTCGCTCATGCGGCCTGGCCTCCGATGGTCAGGCCGGTCGGGACCCGCAATGTGGGCACGCCGTCGCCCACGGGCACGCCCTGGCCGTCCTTGCCGCACGTGCCGGGCGGCCCGAAGGCGAAGTCGTTGCCCACGGCGTCGATCGCGGCGAGGACGCCCGGTCCGTTGCCGATCAGGTTGCCTTCCCGCAGCGGCTCGGTGATGCGGCCGTTCTCGATCAGGTACGCCTCGGTCATGCCGAACACGAAGTCGCCGGTGGCGGTGTTGACCTGGCCGCCGCCGAGCTTGGCGACGTACACGCCGTGGTCGGTGCCGGCGACGATGTCGTCGGGGTCGTCGGGGCCGTCCAGGATGAACGTGTTGGTCATGCGCACCATCGGCAGGAACTGGTAGCTCTGCCGACGGCCGTTACCCGACCGTGCCCGGCCTTCCTTGCGGGCCCGCAGGAAATCCCACATGTAGTCGGTGAGGATCCCGTTCTCGATGAGCACGTTGCGCTGGGCGGGCGAGCCTTCGTCGTCGACGCCGTAGGCGCCCCATTCACCGGCGACGGTACCGTCGTCGATCAGGGTCACCAGTTCGGAGGCGACCTTCTCGCCGCGGCGACCCGCGAACACCGAGGCACCCTTGGCGATGAGGTCGGCTTCGAGGCCGTGCCCGCAGGCTTCGTGGAACAACACGCCACCGCCGCCGGGGCCGATGACCACGGGCATCTCACCGGTCGGCGCGGGTCGGGCGGCGAGCTTGGTGCGGGCTCGTTCGGATGCCGCCCGGGCAAGTTCGTCGACGTCGTAGCGGTCGAACAGCTCGTAGCCGACGGTGTGGCCGACGGCTTCGCGGCCGGTCTGCATGCCGGTGTCACCGGTGGCGACCGCACCGACGCTGAACAGCGTGCGGGTCTGGTCGTCGCCGGTGAGCAACCCGTCGGAGTTCGCGATCAGCACCCGGCGACGTGAGTCGCCGTAGTTCACCGCGACCTGGGAGATCTCCGCTCCCCCGGCGCGAGCGGCCTCGTCGGCGCGTTGCAACAGGGCGACCTTGTCGGCCTTGGCGACCTCGCCGGGGCGGACCTTGGGCGGCGAGGGATGGTCGACCGGGTGCGCGTCGAGGGCGATCTCGTGGACGCCGCCGTCGTCGCTGTGTGCCGCAGCGGCCGCGGCCCGGGCCGCGGCGGCGAGGCCTTCGGCGCTCAGATCGGCGGTGTGGGCGAACCCGGTCGTCTCGCCCCGCACGACCCGGATGCCCGCACCCCGGTCCCGCCCCGAGACGAGTTCCTCGATGCGCCCGTCGTCGAGGTGCGCGGAGGTCGAAGTCTTGTCCTCGGCGAACACCTCGGCGAACTCCCCGCCGGTGCGCAGTGCTTCGGCGAGCGTCGACGACAGGGTGTCGTGGTCGATCAGATCGGGTAGGGACATCGAAGGCTCCTCATTCGCCCGCGGGGCGCATCTCGCGAACTGGTCACACCGCACCCGGCGCCGTCGAGTGTCGCCGACGACCGTGCGGTCCGGCCGTTCATCGTACCGGCACGATCGTGTCGCCCTGCCCGACCCGACCCCGGTCATGACGCCGATCGGGTCGGGAGCATCGCCGACCCCGGCCCGGTCCGCGCGGAACGCCGTTGCGGCTCGGTACGGTTCGCCGACGATGAGGCCCGCGGCACCGACCAGAGACGCAGGGTATGCACCATTGCGGGATTACGCCGCGATCGGGGACGGCCGCACCGTGGCGCTCGTGGCGCGGGATGGTTCGATCGACTGGCTGTGCGCGCCGAACGTCGATTCGCCCGCGGTGTTCGACGCGCTGCTCGACGCCGAGAGCGGAGGCCGCTTCGAGTTGTGCCCGACCGCACCCTTCACGGTGGAGCGCCGCTATGTGCCCGACACGAACGTGTTGGAGACGACGTTCCACACCGCGTCGGGCAGCGTGCGGGTCACCGATGCGATGACGGTGCCGACCGAGCGACTCGGTCCGCAACGCGAATTGGTCCGCCGGGTCGAGGGCCTCACCGGCACCGTCGCGATGCGCTGGCGGCTCGAGCCACGGTTCGCGTTCGGTGAACGGGCGACCGGATCGTCGCTGCGCGGAGGGACCCTGCCGGTTGCGACCAGCGGAGCCGACGCGCTGGCGTTGTTCGGTTGGAACACCGGCAGCGCCGAACTGATCGGCAACACGTTCCGGGGCGGCTTCGACGTCGTACCCGGGGCGGTGTCGATGTTCGCGCTCGCCTTCGCGCACCAGGGCCCTCTGGTAGCACCCACCCGGGCCGATGTCGCGGCGCGCCTTGACGAGACGACCAAGACGTGGCGAACCCTCGTGGAGCCGCTGCAACCCACGGGCCGCTGGCACGATGCAGTCGTGCGGAGCGCGCTTGCGTTGCAACTGCTCGTGTACGCGCCCACGGGCGCGATCGTGGCGGCCGCCACCACGTCGCTGCCCGAGGAGATCGGCGGCGAACGCAACTGGGACTACCGGTTCTGCTGGGTCCGAGATTCGGCGTTCGTGCTCGGGGCGTTCATGAAGCTCGAGATGTTCGCGCAGGCCGACGCGTTCTTCTGGTGGCTCATGCAGGCGTCCCAGCGGACCCATCCCGAACTGCGGGTGCTGTACCGGGTGGACGGTGCCGAAGACCCGGGTGAACGATCCGTTGGCCTGCCGGGTTACCGCGGGTCTGCGCCGGTGCGTGTGGGCAACGGTGCGTCGGGCCAGCTCCAGCTCGACGTGTACGGCGACCTGATGCAGACCGCGTGGTTGTATGCATCCGGTGGTCGACTCGTCGACGCGGACATCGCGAAACGGTTCGCGGAGGCCGCCGATTTCGTGTGTGAACGCTGGGACCGACCCGATGCGGGCCTGTGGGAGGTACGCGGGGAGGTCCTGCACTTCACCCAGTCCAAGATGATGTGCGTGATCGCATTGGATCGAGCGGCGGCGCTCGCGGAACAGGGCGCGATCCCGGACCGTCACGCCTCGCGCTGGGTCGCGACGAGCGCGAAGATCCGCCGGTTCATCGACGAGCAATGCTGGTCGGAGGCGCGCGCGACCTATCTGCGAAGCGCGGGCGGCGACGATCTGGATGCGAGCCTGCTGCTCGGGGTGCTGTTCGGGTATCGAGAAGCGGACGATCCACGGATGATCGCCACGGTCGACGCCGTCCGCCGCGAACTCGGCCACGGGCCCTACGTCTACCGCTATTCCGGCGAAGACGGACTCGAAGGCGACGAGGGCGCATTCCTGACGTGTTCGTTCTGGCTCGTCGAGGCACTGGCGATGCAGGGACGACGAGGCGAGGCGGCGGAACTGATGGACGAACTCGTGGCGCTCGGCAACGACGTGGGCATCTACGCCGAGGAGATCGACCCGCAGACCGGCGATTTCCTCGGCAACCTCCCACAAGCGCTCACCCACCTGGCGTTGATCGGCGCGGCACTTGCACTCGACGAAGCGCCCGCTCAGCAGGAGTCGAAGACTTGAGCATCTGGGCGGCACTTGCCGGTGGGTTCGCAGGCACGCTCGTGCTGACCACGGTGTTGCGTGCGGCCAGCGAAGCGCGGTTGACCCGTATGGATCTGCCGTTCCTGCTGGGCACGATGGCCACCTCGGATCGGCGGCGCGCCAAGCTGATCGGCTACCTGGCGCATTTCGGGATCGGGCTGCTGTTCGCCCTCGCCTACTTCGCGCTGTTCGAGGCCATCGGGCACGCCGGTTGGTTGCTCGGCGCGATCTTCGGTGCCGGTCACGGGGTGTTCTCGTCGACCGCGCTGGTCAACGTCGTGCTACCGGCGGTGCATCCGAGGATGGGCGACGACTTCAGTGCGGCCGGCGAGTCACCGCTGCTCGAGCCACCAGGCTTTCTCATGCGCAACTACGGTCCGTCCACCGCGCTCGTCGCGCTCGTCGCGCACGTCGGCTACGGGTTGCTCGTCGGCGGGTTCGTTGGCCTCGCCATGACGTGACCCCTTATCCTCCCCGGATGCCCGTTGAGCCCGATCCGGCGCGATCCGGGGCATTCGACACCGCCCGAGGCCACCGTTGATGGCACAGGACTCGATCTCTGTCGAGGCGTCGCGGCCCCGGCGCGCCTGGCGAGACCTGCCCGATGAGCACACCGCGCGGCGTCGTCTGCGTTGGTGGCGTGAGCTGCTGCTGGTGATCGTGCTCTACGAGGTGTACACGCTGGTCCGCAACACGTTCGGCTCGTCCGGCAATGCGGTCAACTCGGTCGTGTCACCCGATGCGGTCGCCATCGCCCTGGGTCACGCGCACGACGTGATCGACATCGAGAAGCGGCTCGGTCTGTTCTTCGAGCCGCACCTGCAGGAATGGTACCTGGGCCTGCCGGGGCACGGGCTGATCAGGTTCTGGAACATCTACTACGGGTCGTTCCACTTCATCGTGCCGATCTTCGTGCTGATCTGGTTGTTCCGTCGGTTCCCGACCGAGTACACGATCTGGCGCAATGCGCTCGCGTTGACCACGGTGCTCGCCCTGGTCGGGTTCGCCTCGTTCTCGCTCATGCCGCCGCGGCTGCTCGACTACCCCGGCGAATTCGGCGGCTGCAGCCTGCCCGCGTCGATCGTGGCTGCGAACCCGCACCTCGCCTGTCATCAGTTCGGCTTCAACGACACGCTCGCCCACTTCGGCGGCCTGTGGAGCTTCGGCAGCAACGCGATGGCGCACGTGTCGAACCAGTTCGCGGCGATGCCGAGCCTGCACATCGG
>JBDZVK010000182.1:0-5628 GCA_040255725.1 Actinomycetota bacterium | reverse complement strand
TCGTTGCGGTTCATCGCGTGGGCTCCCCCACGAGCGACGAGTGGCCTCCGTCGCCGCCGACCCCGTCGCCCGCCTCCCGCTCCGCGGCCGCCAGCACCTCGCGGTAGCGCCGACTCCGCGCCAGCAGCTCGGCATGGGGACCCGACGCCGCCACCACCCCGTCGTCGATGAGCACCACCCGGTCGGCCATCGCGATCGTGGCGGGCCGATGGGCGATGACGATCGTGGTGCGCGCCGTCATCACCTCACCCATCGCCGCACGGATCTCGTGCTCCTTCGACGGGTCGACCGCGGAGGTGGCGTCGTCGAGGATCAGCACGCGCGGGTCGGCCAGGATCGCCCGGGCGATCGCGAGGCGTTGTCGCTGACCCCCAGACAGCGAAAAACCGCGCTCACCGATCTCGGTGTCGTAGCCCTCGGGCAGCTCGGCGATGAACTCGGCCGCGCCCGCGAGCCGCGCGGCACGTTCGATCTGCTCGCCGGTCGCATCCGGATCGGCGAACGCGATGTTGGCGGCGATCGTGTCGCTGAACAGGAACGTGTCCTCGAACACGATCCCCACCGCGCGACGCACCTCGGCGAGACGGGCACGCCGCACGTCGACCCCGTCGATCAGGACCGCACCGTCGACCGGGTCGTAGAAGCGGGGGATCAGCTTGGCGACCGTGGACTTGCCCGAACCGGTGATCCCCACCAGCGCGACCGACTCGCCCGCCTCGACGACGAGGTCGAACCCTCGCAGCACCGGCACACCGGTGCCCGGGTACGAGAAGTGCACGTCGCGGAACTCGATCCGACCCGTGCCGTCGCCGAGCGGCTCGGGTCGTGGCGGGTCGACGATCCGCGCCGCGGTGGCGAGCACCTCGTCGACCCGGCCTGCCGAGACCGCCGCTCGCTGTGCCTGATCGACGATGGCGCCGAGCATCCGCAACGGCCAGATCAACAGCACCACGTACGCGTTGAACGCCACGAGCTGGCCGATGGTGAGCGACCCGTCGATCACCAGGTGCCCGCCGTAGAGCATCACCAACACCAGTCCGATCACGGGCAGTGCATCGAGCAGGGGAATGAATCGACCGCGGATCCGTGCCGTGTCGATCGACCGCCCGTACAGACGCTCCGCCGCGTGGTCGAGCTGGTCGGCCTGGGTCGGTTCGCTCCCGAATCCCTTGACGACCCGGATACCGGCGACGGTCTCCTCGACGACTTCGGCGAGCGCAGCGGACTCCTGCTGGACACCGAGTGCGGCCGGGTGCAGGCGTGAGGCGAACCGCTTCGCGAACACGTTGAGCAACGGCAGGCTGCCCACGGCGAGGATCGTGAGTCGCCAGTCCATCCGCAGCATCAGCACCGTCGCCGCGAGGGTCGTGAGCAGGTTCGCGCACGTCAACGGAATCATGACCAGAAAGTTCACGATCTGTTGCAGGTCGGTGTTGCCCCGGCTCATGAGCTGACCGGTGCGGGCGTCGTCGTGGTACGCGAAGTGCAGTTCCTGGAGATGCGCGAACATCCGGTGACGGAGGTCGGCTTCGGCCCAGCGGGCCTCTCTGAAGGCCCAGTAACGCCGGGTCCCGGTGAACACCGCCGACACGACGCCGACGAGCCCGATGATCACGCCCCAGCGGATCACCGCGTCGGTGTCACGGGCCTCGATGCCGTGGTCGATCGCCGTCTGGATCAGCATCGGGATGGTCACCTTCGCGGCGGTCCAGATGATTCCCGCGATGATGCCGACCACGAACCCCGCTCGTTGGGCGCGGATCTGACGCAGCAGCAGCTTGAACCCACGCCTCCCCGTGGTCGTGTCGTCGACCGGTTCGGTCATTTCGACGGTCCCTCCGCGGTGAACGTCCGAGCCCGAACGACGGTCCCGGGCAGGACGATGCGGATCGATTGCATGCCTACGACCCCCGAAGCCAAGACCTGACGAATGAAAGATGCGGGCAACCTGACCCGCCGGTCAGGACCGTACCGGACGGCCGAAAGTCGACTCAAGAACATTCCGCCCGGCTAGAGTCTCGCAGCGACCCACTGGGCCAAAAGTCCTACAGATGGTGGCCGGTCGAGCCGATGCACATCGAGGGATCAAGGAGTCGCGATGCGGTACGACGAACTGAGACTGCCGATCGGCGACGCCGAACTGCACCTTCGGTTCCATTCCCGGTTCACGGTGCTCGCCGGCTTGTCGGGCGCCCAGCGACGGCACCTGATCGATGCGGTCACGCAGCTCAACCGCGGCGCGCTTCGTGGCGGCAGCGTCGCGCTCGTCGATTCCGGCGGCCGTCGCCGGCTCATCGACGATCTCACCGGAGCTGACCCGGCCTCACACGCGCAGCGCAGTGCCGGCGCCTGGCGGAGCCTGCTCGCCGTGGGCGCCGAGGATCTCGGGCTCCCCCGAGCGTCGGACGATCCCGGACGGGTCGCCTTGCAGCGCGAGCTCGACGACGCGAGACGCGCCGCGGATCAGGCGCGTCACGCGCTCACCGCGGCCAGAGAAGAGCGCCGGCGCCACGCCGCGGACCTCGCGGAGCTCACCGAATGCGAAGCGCAACTCGCCGATCTGGGAACCGAATCGGACCGCCACCGGCACAATCGGGCCCGGGCGCTCGTCGAACTCGAGCAGGCCCGCGCGTCGTTCGAAGCCGTCGACGCGGCACCGTTCCAGATCGCCCGTGACGAACGCCTGATCGCGGCGACCACCGACATCCAGGCACTCGCGGACGAATGGGCCGACATCGGCGAGCGACTCGACCAGCTCAAGGGAGAGTTCGGGCAACGACCGCCCCTGGCCGACCAGGAGCTGGCCGATCTCATCGACGTGCCCGACGAGATTCCCGAGTCGCTGGCCGCTGCCGTCGCCGAACGCGACCGCCTCCGGGCCCAGCGCAACGATCTCAAAGGCGCCCTCGAAGAAGTCATGGAAGCGCCGTCGGCGTCGACACCGACCGACGCCCGCGTGCTCACGCTCGGAGCACTCGACCAGGAAACGCTGTGGTTGACCCACCGGGACGTGCTGTTGGCGACCGAAGCCCTGCACGAGATCAAACGGGCCGAGGAAGAGCGCATGCTCGTCGACCCCACCGAGCGCGAGCAGGTCGAGCAGGCCCATGACCGGACCACCGCGGCCGCTGCCTTGGCCGACCGGCGTTGGCTGCCGAGCGTGCTCACCGCGACCATCGCCGCGTGCGCCGCCGCGATGCTCCTGATCGCCGACCTGTGGGTCGCTCTGGTCCCGCTCGCGCTGGTGATCACGCTGGTGAGCATCATCGTCGGTGTCGGCATTCCCCGCCTGCAGCTCCGACAGGCCCGGCAGCACGAAGGCGCGGTGCTCACCCAGGTCGACGCCGCCGACATCGGCGACTATCTCGCCCGGTTCAACGAGAATCGTGACGGCGAGCGCTGGCAGCGCGCGGAACGGGTCATCGACGACTACCAGTCGGCCCTCCGGGAATGGACGAATCTGGTCGGCGACATCTCCGTGGCCGACGCGACCGTGTTGGAGGAGCGGGTCCAAGCGTGGGTCGCTCGCAGCGACCGGACCCTCCGTGAACGCGAGACCACGAAGATCCGGCGGCAGATCGACCGCAACTCGGCGGAACTGCAGCAGGTGTCGGACAGCCTCCGAGCCATGCTCGAACCCTTCGGTCTGGATCCCCACTCGGGCGCGCTCGCCGCGACCCTGCAGGACCGGGTGCTCGCCGGACGAATGGCGCGGCTGCAGGTCGAGATCACCGACACCGCCGAGGCCGAAGGCAAGCTCACCCACCGCCTCGGCACCGAACTCTCCGCGCTCGGATTCGAAGCGGGCAGCCTCGCGACGCGGATCGCGAGCTACGGACGGGAACTCGACGCTGCCCGTCACCGGGTGCAGCTGCGACGCGAAGCGCCGGACCGCGACGAGCTCGAAGCGCGGATCGACCGCCTCGAGGTCCGGCTCGCGGCCCCCGCGCCGCCGGCCGGGCCCGAGCGGTCGGCAACACTCGCGCCACCGGACCCGGCGATCGTCGAGTTGCGCGAGCGGCGCGAACGGCTCGCTGGCCGTACCGCCGCGTTCGCCAACCCCGACACCGGCGAACTCAAGCGCCGACTCGACCGGATCGAAGGGCGGATCGCGGGGCTCGAGACATCGCTCGCCACCGAACGGGGCCTGGTCGTCGCCAACCCCGTCGACCACCTGGTCGAGACCCTCGTCCGCTATCGACCCACATGGCCCACGACCGAACAGGAACCGACCCCGGCGTTTCTCGACGATCCGTTCGCGGCGACCTCGCCGGCGTTGAAACGGCAACTCCTCGACGCCGTGGTGGAGGTGACCCGGGTGGTGCAGGTGGTGCTGCTCACCGACGACCCGGAACAGATCGCCTGGGCTCGACAGGCCGCGCATCGTGGGCTGCTGAACCTCGTCGCCCCCATGGGCGCCGCGCGCTGACCGACCCGAGGGTCAGTCGATCCGACGCAGCGACTCCGAGAACCGGCCGGCCCGCTCCACGTACGACTGCGCGCTCAGCGAGATCAGTCCGTCGGCGACCGAATCGGGCCGGATCTTCGCCGGGACGCCGAGGGCCATCGCTCCGGCGGGAACGACCATGTTGTTGGGCACGAGCGCGCCGGCGCCGACGAGCGCGCCGGACGAGACGATCGCGTTGTGGAGCACCACCGACTGGGAACCGATCAGCGCGCCGTCGTGCACCGTGCACCCTTCGAGATGCGCCAGATGCCCCACCACGCAGTCGTCACCGACGGTCGTCGGGGTGAACGCGGTCGTGTGGAGCACCGCGCCGTCCTGGATCGAGGTTCGTGCCCCCACCCGGATCTCACCGTCGTCTCCGCGGATCACCGCGGACGGCCAGACCGATGCCTCGGAGCCGATGACCACCGAGCCGATGATCACCGCGTCCGGTGAGATGTAGGCGTCGTCGGCGATGTCGGGAACCTGGTCACCAAGTGCATAGATCGGCATGGACGACGACCGTACCCGCGAATGGAGCCGACGCGTGCGAAGCTGGTCGAAGCCCATGTCGAATCCACCGATCGCCCCGACCGAGGAGCACACCCGCGACCTGCACGGGACCACGACCGCTGACCCGTGGTACTGGATGCGCTCGGTCGACGATCCGCGTCTGCGCGCGCTCGTCGAGGCGGAGAACGCCTACACCGAAGCGGTCACCGCATCCCAGGAGGGTCTGCGAGCGACGCTCTTCGGCGAGATCAAGGCGCGGGTGCAGGAAACCGATCTGTCGGTGCCGGCCCGCCGCGGGCCCTGGTGGTACCAGACCCGTACCGAGGAAGGCCGGGCGTACCCGATCCACGTCCGGGTCGCCGACGACGGCACGGGGCAGCCACCGGAGGGTGACGCCGACGCACAGGTGCTCCTCGACGAGAACGTCGTCGCCGAGGGCCACGACTACTCCCAGGTCGGTGGCGCCGCGGTGTCCCCGGACGGTTCGCTCCTCGCCTGGTCGGTCGATCACACCGGCGACGAGACCTACACGCTGCACCTCCGCGATCTCGACACCGGAGCCGACCGCGCCGAAATCGTCGAAGGCACCTCCTACGGGCTTGCCTGGTCGGCGGACAGCACCTGGGTCTTCTACACGACGATGGACGCGACCCGACGGCCCGATCGGG
>JBDZVK010000181.1:0-5705 GCA_040255725.1 Actinomycetota bacterium | reverse complement strand
CCTGACACGAGGGTGACGCGGCGTCTGGGCACCCCGAAATGCGCCGCGACGAGGCGACGGACGGCCTCGTTCGCCGCGCCGCCGACCGGCGGGGCGGTGGTCCGCACCAGCAGGCGACCGTCACGCTCGCCGCCGACGGCGTCGTGGCGTGCCCGCGGGATCACCCGCACCTCGACGGTACTGGACACGGGTTCGGTCACCACGTCGGCCGGGCGTTCGTCAACGGTTCAGCAGCCCCTCGACGTACTTGGCCTGGCCGGCGTGCTGGATCGCGTCGTCGACGATGCTCACCAGCCTGACACCGAGGGTGACGGGTGGATCCCAGCGCTCGTCGACGATGCGATCGAGGTCGTCGTCGGACAGCGTCACGAGATAGTCCTCGGCCTGCTCGGCGACCCGGGTGAAGTAGGCGCCGAGGACCTGCGCGTCGCGGGGACGGACGGCGGCGACCTGCGCGGGGGAGTGGCCGTAGCCACTGTTGCCTGGGTCGGGTTCCAGCCCGAACCCCTTGGCCCAGTCGCCGGTGACCCACACCTGATCGATGCCGGCGACGTCGGCGATCTGTGCGTCGATGACCCGACTGAGGTGCCACACCAGCCAGCCGATCGGATTGGTTCCCTCCGCCGGTTGCCAGACCAGATCGGCCGGCTCGAGACCGTCGAGGATCTCGGTGACGTGCTCGGAGATCCGATCGAAGAGTTCGTCGAGGACGTCGGTGGGGTCCATTTCCGGTGCCTCCGGGGCGTCGGGGTCAGTCGGTGTAGGCGTCGGCCTGCTTGCCGGCCAGGGCGACCAGGTCGCCCATCGCGATGTTGACGTCGACCAGGTGCAGCCCCCAGGTCGGCCCCAGCGGTTCGGCCAACTCGGGGCGGGTGTCGTCGGGGCCGGTGCGGTGCGCGGTGATCTCGAACCAGGTGTGGGTCGCGTTCGACCTGCACTCGCCGGTGAACAGGCCGGGGTAGCCCACCCAGGGGGTCGAGACCTTCACGTCGCCAAGATCGACGCTGCCCAGCAGCGACTCACCGGTCACGAACGCCGGGTGCAGCGGCGCGGAGCCGCCGCCGAGCGCGGCCGGGTTCGTACAGATCACGTGCTGACCGTGTTTGGCCTTGCCGAATGCGGCATCGGCGACCGGCGTGCCCGAGAACGCCGAGTAGGCGACGACGCAACCGGTCTGGGAGTCGTCGGTGCACGCCGGCAGGTGTTGGAAGCTCCCGCCGACCTTCTTGCCGTCGGGCACGGTGACGTTGCCTCCGAGCAGCATCGCCGACACGACGAGCCTGCGGGTCGCCGGGTCGGTCTCGATCTGCTTCGCGATGAGCTCGGTGAGCACGAACGAACCCTGCGAATGCCCGATCAGGATCACGCCGCGGCCGTCGTTGTCGTTCGCCAGGTAGTCCTCCCAGGCGTTCTTCACGTCGTCGTAGGCGTAGGCGGACTCCTCGGCCGTCGCCTTCTTGCCGAAGATGCCCGGGATGGTGCGCTGACGGTACATCGGAGCGAACACCCGGCAGACCTTGGAGAACCGGGACGCCTGGGCCTTGGCCACCGCAATCTCCGCGGGGTCGATGTCGAGGTTCGCCACGGCCGCGTCCTGGGTCGAAACGGTCGGGTACACGTAGAAGCAGTCGATCTTCGGATCGGTCGCCGGTTCGGGATGGTCCACGGTCTCGGTGCCGTCGGCGGCGATCTGCGTGATCGACTCGTCGGCGGCGCAGGGGTCGTCGGCCATGCCCGGGCGGCACAGCCAGGTCGTGTCCGCCGGGTGCGGTTTCACCGACGACGCAACGGTCGTGGTCGTCTCGGCCGAGGTGGCACTCGTCGTCGACCCGCCCGACCCCGCATCCGACCCGGAACAGGCCGAAACCCCGAGGAATGCCGCACAAAGTACGATGACGGCGATCTTGCGTCGCATGGAGCATCCCGTTCGCATGGTGCTGCACACCCTTCGGTGCATTGGCGTAAGATTCCGGTCGCCGTGGCGCGGGTCGCCACGGGACGAGCCGTATCGAGCCTACTGCGGGTGATCACCGGCGGCCCGCGCCGATGGACCGAATGGTCCGAGAAGGAACCGACTGTGCCAACGCGACGCCGTCTCGACGAGACGAGACAGAGGATTCTCGACGCCGGTGCGGCGATGATCTCAGAGGCGGGGTATTCGCTCAAGAGCGCGAACATCACCCTGATCGACGCGTGTCGGCGGGCCGGGCTGGGCACGGCCGGTAGCGGGTACAAGATCTGGAGCACCCAGGACGAGTTCCGCGACGACCTGGTGCGCCATGCGCTGGCCATGGACCGCACCCGCGAAGAGGCGGCGGGGCGACTGCTCGAGGCGATCGCCCGACTCGGCGACGAACCGGACCTGACCAGCATCATCCGGGTCGCGGCGACCGAGAACGCGCGGGAGGTGATCGGGAGCGAATGGTTCACGAGGCTGGTCGCCCTGTGGCTGGCCGCCGCGACCGACGACCAGATGCGCACCGAGCAGGTCGAGACCCAGCGCAAGCTTCTGGCGTCGCTGCAGGAGACGTTCGTCGACGTGCTCGCGGCCTACGGACGCGAGATGCGCCCACCGTTCACCGCCGAGATGCTCACCCTGGCCATCGCCGCCGAGATGAACGGCATCGGCCACTACTGCGCGTACGTCGACGACGAGCAGGTGACCCAGGTCGACCGGCCGACCGGACCCGACGGCGCGCTGGAGCGCTGGCACCTGATGGGTTGTGTCGTCGAGGCGCTCGTCGAGTCGTTCACCCGGCCGATCGCCGACGACGGGTAGATCGAGCGACTCGTCGCTCGGCAGGGTCGAGGGTGCCGCCCGTGCCATGGGGCAGAATCGGTCGATGACCGACGTGTGGATCGACGGCCGGTTGGTCCCCGCCGATCAGGCGACCGTCGCCGCGGTCAGCCCGGGTGTGCAGGTGGGCCTCGGCGTGTTCGAAGCGCTCGCGGTGGTGCGGGGTGAGGCCTTCGCGCTGAGCCGACATCTGGGGCGGCTCGCCCGGTCGGCCGAGATCGTCGGGGTGTCGGTCCCGTACACCGACGCGGAGTTGCGCGTGGCGGTCGCCGAGGTGGTCGCCGCGGACCCGGATGCGACGAAGGTGCGGATCACGGTCAGCGCGAACGCCGGCGATGGCGCGCCGACCGTCGTGGTCAACGGGGTGCGCCAGGCCGGCTGGCCCGCCACCGCGCGGGTGGTGGTGTCGACCTTCGTCCGCAACGAGCGCTCACCCCTCGCGGGAGCAAAATCGACGTCGTATGCCGAGAACGTCCTCGCGCTGGCGGCCGCCAGGCGGGTCGGCGCCGATGAGGCGTTGCTGTGCGATTCGAACGGTCATCTCAGCGAGGGCACGGCCTCGAACGTGTTCCTCGCCATCGACGGTGAACTGTGCACCCCGTCGCTCGCGAACGGTGGCCTGGGCGGCATGACCCGCGAGTTGCTTTGCGAGATCGTGCCGGTGCGATTGTGCGACGACATCTCCCTCGACCAGCTACGCCGCGCCCCGGAGGTGTTCATCACCTCGTCGACGCGCGGTGTCCACCCGGTCGCGAGCATCGACGGCGAGGCGGTGCCGCGGTGTCCCGGTCCACTCACCGACGCCGCAGCCGACGCGTTCGCCGCCCTGCAGGCACGCACCCTCGACCCGTGACCCCGGGCGGTCCGACAGATGGCACCGGAGTGCCGTCGCGGCACTAGCATCGATGCTCTCGACGACCCCAGGTACGTCGGGGAGAGGTGCCGGAGTCCGGCTGAACGGGCCTCCCTGCTAAGGAGGTGACGGGTTCACCCCCGTCCGTGGGTTCGAATCCCACCCTCTCCGCATCTGGTACCCCGCTCCCGGCCCACCGGTCCCCGAGTGACGCGCCGACGATCTGGGTAGGGTCGCGCAGCAGACCGATCGACATGCCAGGCGTGTCGTCGCCCCGCAACGACGAGGAGATGGATCCGTGCCCCGACCGAACCGTGCCACACCGCCGATCCCGTACGAGTACCTCGCCGAGGTCCCGTCGTTCGCGGTCTCGAGCAACGACATCGCCGACGGCGCGGCGATCGACCGCACGTTCGTCGCCGATGCGAACTTCGGTCTCGACGGCGACAACGTCTCACCCCATCTCGCCTGGAGCGGGTTCCCGTCCGACACCCGGAGCTTCGCGGTCACCTGCTTCGACCCCGACGCCCCCACGGGCAGCGGCTTCTGGCACTGGGTGCTGCTCGACATCCCGGCCGACGTCACCGAACTGGCAACCGGTGCGGCCTCCGGTGACGTCAGCGGGCTGCCCGCGGGAGCGGTCCACCTGGGCAACGACACCACCAGCACCTGCTACACCGGGCCGTTCCCGCCTCCGGGTCACGGGCCGCACCGCTACGTGTTCGCGGTGCACGCACTCTCGGTCGCAGGGCTCGGCCTCGACCCCGGGACGCGTCCGGCGGTCGCCGGTTTCACGATGGCCGACGTCACCCTCGCCCGAGGGGTGCTCACCGCGATCTTCGAGGTGCCCGGCTGAGACGACTGGCGACCTTCCGGAGACACCGGTGACCCGGCCACGGCGATCGCGGGAAGGCCGCAGGGACTGATGGGCCACGATCACGGCCACGGCCGCGCCGCGGTGGCGCTCGGGTCGGCCGCGCGGCACCGACGGCGCCTCGCCGTGGTACTCGTGCTCACCGCCGCCTTCCTGGTGGTCGAGGTGGTGGCGGCGTTCGCGGCGAACTCGCTCGCCCTGCTGTCCGACGCCGGGCACATGCTCACCGACGTGCTCGGCCTCGGCATGGCCCTGACCGCGATCGAACTCGCTCGCCGTCACGGGGTTCGTCGACGCGGCGAGGGCCACACGACCATTCACACCTACGGTCTGTACCGGCTCGAGATCATCGCCTCGTTCTGCAACGCGCTGCTGTTGTTCGCGGTCGCCGGGTACGTGCTGGTCGAAGCGATCCGCCGGATCTCGTCCGAACCCGAGGTGACCGGCACGGCGATGCTGGTGGTCGCCGTGGCCGGCCTCGCCGTCAACGTCGTCGCCTACCTGGTCCTGCGCGAGGGCGCAAGCGAGAGCCTCAACGTCGAGGGCGCCGCGCTCGAGGTGCTCGCCGACATGGTCGGCTCCGCCGGGGTGATCGTCGCCGCGGTCCTGTTGCAGGCGTTCGACTGGACCTGGGCCGACGCGGTCTTCGGCATCGCCATCGGCGTGTGGATCCTGCCGCGTGCCTGGCGGCTGGGTGGCCGGTCGTTGCGGATCCTGCTCCAGGCCGCGCCCGCGACCATCGATCTCGACGAGGTCGCCGCCGAACTGGGATCGCTCGACGGGGTGGTCGACGTCCACGACCTGCACGTGTGGACCCTCACCTCGGGCATGGACGCGGCATCGGTCCACCTGGTGATCGACCCGTCGACCGACCCGCACGCGGTGCTGGACCAGGCGCGGGAACTGCTCCGGAACGGCCACGAGATCGGCCACGCGACCCTGCAGGTCGAACCGTCCGATCACACCGGGTGCGACGAGATCGGCTGGTGAGAGCGGGTGGCGCCGGCGCCGGCGGTGACCCGACGGCGACGGTGACTACTTGGCGAGCGGACGGTAGAAGACCAGGCCGTTGCCCTTGTGGTCGTACACCACCGCTCGCCGCTCGTGCTCGTCGTCGTAGGGGCCTTTGACGATCGCGCCGCCGTTGGCCTCGATCGCCGCGGCTGCGGCGTCGACGTCGT
>JBDZVK010000006.1:4750-30611 GCA_040255725.1 Actinomycetota bacterium | reverse complement strand
CCCGGCGACGTGCTCGTCATCTGCGGGACCACCCTGATCACCTGGGTGGTCACCGAGCAGTGGTGCAGCGCGCCGGGGACCTGGTCGATCCCGCACCACTTCACCGACGCGTCGGGCGGGCGTTGCCTCGTCGGCGGCCCGTCGAACGCTGGCGGACTCTTCCAGGACCATGTCGCCCGTCTCCTGGGGTGCTCGCCCGGCGACGGGCGCGCCCGGTCGACCGCCGATCCGGCCGACGTCCCGGTGTGGCTTCCCTACGTGCGGGGTGAACGCACCCCGCTGCACCGGCGCGACCTGCGCGCGGCACTCTTCGACGTGGGCCTGCATCACGGCCCGGCCCAGGTGCTACGGGCCGCGCACGAGGCCGCGGGTTTCGTCGTGCGCCACCACGTCGAGTTGGCGGCGGCCACGGGCACGGACCCGAAACGCATCGTCGCCACCGGCGGAGGCACCAGGTCGGCCGGGCTGATGCAGGCGTTCGCGGATGTCACCGGACTGCCGGTGGACGTGGCGGCGCACCCCGACGGCGCGGCGCGTGGCGCGGCGTACCTGGCGCGCTGCGCCGCGGGGCTGGCCGACGGGGTCGATGGCGCCGACGCCTGGGCACGCACCGGCCACCGGGTCGAACCGCGGGCCGCGTGGCGCGAGTGGTGCGAGACGCGCTACCGGCGATTCCGTGACCTGACGGCGGCCGCGTTGCAGGACGGACCCTGACCGCATCGGCCTCCGGGGGCGCTGCCGCGGACGACGCCGCCGCGGACATCGCACGAAACCTCCCGACGTTCGAGGCGGGGACGACGGGCGGACCGACCCGGATCTGCCCCTTCGGCGTGGACGGTAGGGTTCCGCGCATGCCGAGGACCGGAGGGACGTCGTGAGGAGGTCGGTGGCCGCCGCGCTCGGCATCGGCGCCGGACTCGCCGGGCTCGGAGCACGCGACGTGCTCCAGAAGCGCCACGCGCTGCTGCGCGCCTACCCGGTGGTCGGCCACCTTCGTTACCTGCTCGAGGGCGTCCGTCCCGAGGTCCAGCAGTACTTCATCGAACGGAACTTCGACGGTCGCCCCTTCAGCCGCGACGTCCGCTCGGTGATCTACGAACGGGCCAAGGGCACCCACGGCGAGAAGCCCTTCGGCACCGAACTCGACGTCGACGCGATCGGCTACGAGTACCTGGCCCATTCGGTCGTCCCCGTGGGTGTCCCCGCCTCGGCGTGGCGCGTGCGGGTCGGCGGCCCGGACTGCACCCGGCCCTACGACATGGCCCTGCTGAACGTGTCGGCCATGAGCTTCGGTTCGCTCTCGGCGAACGCGGTGCGGGCGCTCAACAAGGGCGCCGCCCTCGGCCGCTTCGCCCACGACACCGGTGAGGGCGGGCTGAGCGAGTACCACCTCGAGTACGGCGGCGACCTGATCTGGGAGATCGGCAGCGCGTACTTCGGCACTCGCACCGCGGAGGGCCGCTTCGACCCGGCCCAGTTCGCCGACAAGGCCGCAACCGACGCCGTCAAGTGCATCTCGGTGAAGTTGTCACAAGGCGCGAAGCCGGGTGTTGGCGGGGTGTTGCCCGCGGCGAAGGTCTCGGCCGAGATCGCCCGGGTACGTGGCGTTCCCGAGGGCGTCAAGTGCGTCAGCCCGTCGGCACACTCGACGTTCTCCACCCCCGTGGGGCTCCTGGAGTTCGTCGCCCGTCTCCGTGAACTCGCCGGTGGCAAGCCGACCGGTTTCAAACTGTGTGTCGGTTCGCGCGTGGAGGTGCTGGCGATCGTCAAGGCGATGCTCGCCACCGGCATCACCCCCGACTTCATCGTCGTCGACGGGGCCGAGGGCGGCACCGGCGCGGCGCCGCTGGAGTTCTCGAACGCCGTCGGGATGCCACTCACCCACGGTCTGATGGACGTGCACAACGCGCTGGTCGGCGCCGGACTGCGGGAGAGGGTCCGCGTGGGCGCCGCCGGCAAGGTGTCGACCGGCCGTCACCTGGTCAGTCGCCTGATCCAGGGAGCCGACTACACCAACTCCGCGCGGGCGATGATGATGGCGATCGGCTGCATCCAGGCCCAGAAGTGCCACACCAACAAGTGCCCGGTGGGCGTCACCACCCAGAGCGCGTGGCGCCAACGGGCCGTCGACGTGCCCGAGAAGGCCGAACGGGTCCGTCGCTACCAGCAGGCCACGGTGGCCGAGGCGATGCGCATGATGGCCGCCCTGGGCGCCCACGACCCGTCGGAGTTGACCCCGGCGATGCTGCGCCAGAACATCTCGAGTTCGCAGTCGGCGTCGTACGCGGAGCTGTACCACTGGCTGGACCCGGGCGAACTGCTCGCCGAGGCTCCCGGGCCCTGGGCGTTGGCCTGGCAGGCCGCGTCGCCGACCGAGTTCGGCCACCTCCCACCGGTCTGAGCCGAGGGCCGCCGACGCGCGCGGGCCGACGACCGTGCGATGCGTGGGTAGCGTGAGCGCCATGCAGATCGGCGTCATCTTTCCCCAGCTCGATCTCGGCGGCGACGTCGCATCGGTACGTGCCTACGGTCGTGGGGTCGAGCAACTCGGCTATCGCCACCTTCTCGCATACGACCACGTGCTCGGCGCCGATCCGGCCGTCCACGCACCCTTCGACGGCCCCTACGACATCGACACGACGTTCCACGAACCGCTCGTGCTGTTCGGCTACCTCGCCGCGGTCACTCGACTCGAGTTCGTCACCGGCATCCTCATCGCGCCGCAGCGCCCCACCGCGCTCGTCGCCAAACAGGCCGCCGAGGTCGATCTGCTGAGCGAGGGGCGCTTCAGGCTCGGGGTCGCGATCGGTTGGAACCGGGTCGAGTACGAAGCCCTGGGCCAGGATTTCGCCACCCGAGGGCGCCGCCTCGACCATCAGATTCCGTTGCTGCGGCGCTTGTGGACCGAGCGCAGCGTCACCGTCGACGACGGTTTCGATCGGGTCGTCGGCGCCGGGTTGTGCCCGCCGCCGGTGCAGCGCCCGATTCCGATCTGGGTCGGCGGCGCGTCCGAACCCGCCTACCGGCGCATCGGTCGGCTCGCCGACGGCTGGTTCCCGATGGTCCCACCCGGCCGTGCGCTCGACGCGGCCCGTGCCACGATCGCCGCCTCGGCGGCCGAGGCAGGGCGCGACGTCTCCGGGCTCGGCATGGAAGGTCGGGTGCAGTGGCAGCCCGACGACCCGGAACGGTTCGTCCGGCAGGTCGGGCGATGGCGTGACGCCGGGGCCACCCACCTCGGTATCGACACGATGCGCCTCGGCCTCGGTGGCGTTGACGGTCACCTGCGGGCACTGCGTGCCGCCGCCGAACTGCTCGACCTCGCCCCCCGCTGACCCGACGGTTCCCGGGGCATCCTCCCGAGAGCGACCCGCCACGGCGACCCCGCTCGCGCAGTACCGTCTCGCGGCATGAGCCACCCGATCATGTTCGACGACGCCGACCCGTACCTCGGACGGCTCCGCGACCTGGCACTCGCGTTCCCCGACGCGGAAGAGAAGGTGTCGCACGGGCGGCCCGCGTTCTTCACCAGGAAGATCTTCGCCTACTACGGTGCGTCGGTCCGCGCGGACGGCGAGTGGATCCCTCACGACCGGGCGGTGGTGGTCCTCCCCGATCCCGACGACCGGCGCGGTCTGGAAGCCGATGCCCGGGCCTTCGTTCCGGCCTACCTGGGCCCGTCGGGTTGGGTCGGCCTCGACCTCGACGACGACAGCGACTGGGACGAAGTCGCCGAGCTCCTCGACGCCTCGTACCGGCTCACCGCTCCGCGTCGGAGCGTGGCGCGCCTCGACGATCCAGGCTGATCCGGCCGGTTCACCAGGTCGGATCGTGCGCCGCAGCGACGGCGCACGCGCTCAGATGACCGGGTCCACGGCGTCACGCCGTGTGAACACGGCGCCATCGGCGCGGCGCTGCACCCAGCACACGGTGACTCCCCAGATGCAACCGAGCACCGCGCCGGTCGCCAAGTCGGTGAACCAGTGCACGCCGAGCACCAGTCGGGTCGTCGCGATCGCCAGTCCCAGCACCACGGCGAACGCATAGGCCCACGTCGGCCCCCGGCGCAGGACCCAGATGCCGGCGAGGGCGATCAACAGGGCGATCGGACCGGTCGCGTGACCCGAAGGAAACGACCACGACGTCTCGTGGATGCCGGGCACGGCACCGGGGCCCGGGTAGACGGCGCTCGCGGGCCGGGGCCGGTGGATCACCAGCCGCACGACGTACACGGTCACCTCGGCGCCCAGGTACGCGAGGAACGGACCGAGCATCGACCACCGGAGCCGGCCACGCCGCCATGCGACCACGACGACGGCACCGGTCACGACGACGGTGATGATCCCGAGCAGCTTGGCGTCGAAGATCACGGCCACGACCTTGGAGATCGTCACCAGATGCCAGCGGTGGTCGACGAACCAGTCGTGGACCGGCACGTCGACGTGGCGGGCCGGTCCGTCACCGTGACGCCCGACCAGGGCGAGACCCGCGACGATGCCGACCACCTGCAGCGCACACCAGACCGACCCGGCGACGACCGCGAGTCGCGCCGCATCGACGGGCAGGGAGATCCGACCGCGCTGCTCGTCGACCGTCATCGGCGAAGAGGCTACCGGTCCGCCGTCGAAGCTCCGGTGCGTGCCGTCGACCCGCGGCCCGCACTCGAGCGATCAGTCACGGTCGGTACCGCTCGCATGACCCGCGAGCGCGGCGGCTTCGACGAGGATCGCGACGGCCCGCGCCGCGACCGCATCGGGAACCGCCTCGAGGCGGCGGTCCAGCGCGCGGGCACGCGCCTCGAAGTGCTCCTCGGAACCGGTGCGCGCGACCGCTTCGACCGCGGCCCGCCAGGCACGTTGGGCCGGGCCGACCGCTTCGGGCCGGGCCGGTTCCACGCCGTGTTTGCGATCGAACCGGGCACGGGCGCGCCCACCCAGGAACGCCCGCCGGACGCGGATCGCCGCGCTCGAACTGGCGGCCAGGTGGAGCACCTCCAGGTGCGGATCCAAGATCACCGGCACGCCCAGCAGGTGCAACCGGTAGCCCCAGTCGACGTCCTCCCAGCCGTAGGTGCGGAAGGCGGTGTCGTAGCCGCCGACGCGCTCGAACGTGGCCCGGGTGACCGAGCAGTTCGCCGCCCAGTACTTCCACCAGTGCGCCGGCGGCAACCGGTAGGCGGCCTCTCTGAGCCGCCGGTTCGCGGGTCGTCCGTAGCACCGGGCGTAGGCGGAGTTCTCCAACACGTCGTGACACAATCCCACGACGCCGATGGGCTCGACCCCGGTGTGTGCGGCCGCGTGGCGGCTCAGAAAGGTGGGCGCGACGCCGAGGTCGTCGTCGCAGCGGATCAACACGTCGCCCGTCGCCTCGCGGAACCCGGCATTGAGCGCCGCGGGACGTCCCCGGTTCTCGGGCAGTTCGACGACCCGGACCGGCAGATCGTCGACGGCGTCCACCACGTCGACCGAGTCGTCGACCACGCCGTCGAGCACGACCACGAGTTCCCAGGCGCCCTCGAACGTCTGTGCCCGCAGGGCCGAGAACAACACCGGCAGCCGGTCGGCGCCCCCGTGCGAGGGCACGACGACGCTCAGTTTCGGCGCCGTCACCGCCGTTGCTCCGCGACGCCGGTCGCCCGCCCCCCGCGCGACCCGGATCGGCAGTCCGCCGCGTCGGCGAGGCCTCGTCGGTAACCGGCGAGCGCGGCCGCGTCCACGGCTCCGGCCACCAGACGGAACCCGGCCGCCGGCGGCAGATACGGCAGGAGCGCATCGATGCGGCGACCCCAGTCGGCGAGCCGCTCCGGGTCCGCGCGGGCGGCGGCGGATGTGACGATCCGTCGCCACGCCCTCGCCTTCGTTCCCGCACCGGCACCAGGCGCGTAGTGCGTGCCGTGCTTGGCGTCGAAACGCACCCGCGCCCGACCCGACGCGTACGCCCGTCGGAGCCGGACCACCGCGTCGGTGTTCGCCGCATGGTGGGTCGTCTCGAGGCGCGGCTCGAGCACGATCGGCACGCCCGCGGCGGCGAGACGGAAGCCCCAGTCGATGTCCTCCCAGCCGTAGGCGCGGAAACCCTCGTCGTAGTCGCCCACCCGCTCGTAGGTGGCGCGGGTGACCGAACAGTTGCCGGCCCAGAAGTAGCGGGGGTCACCGAGGGTGCCGCCGTAGGCACCCGCCCGGACCGACGTGTCGTAGCGACGACCGTACGCGCGTGCGAACGGGGTGTCGGCGAACCGGTTCCGGTACAGGCCGACGACGCCCACCGGCGCCTGCCCAAGGTGGGCGAGCAGATGATCGGCGAGGTATGACGGAGCAGGCTCGAGGTCGTCGTCACAGCGGATCAACACGTCGCCCCGAGCAGCGGCGAACCCGGCGTTGAGCGCTGCCGGCCGGCCCCGGTTCTCGGCGAAACGGAGCGCGCGCACCGGAAGATCGGTTGCGGCGGCCACCACGCCCTCGGATCCGTCCACCACCCCGTCGATCACGACGATCACCTCCCACCGGTGCGCGAACCGTTGCGCGCGCAACGCGTCGAACAACACCGGCAGTCGGCGTTCGCCCCGATGGGAAGGCACGATCAACGACACGACCGGATCGGCCGTCGATGCGGCGTCCGAGTCGGTCGCATGCTTCGCCGGCGGCATCTCAGCGGATCCCCAGGTCGTCCAGGACGGCTGCGACGCGACGATTTCCGGCGTCGGGTGAGAACAGTTCCTCCCATCGGCCGCGGGCCTGTTCGCACACCCGTCGACGCTCGCGGTCGTCGGTGTCGACGAAGCGTTGGATGACGCGCGCCGTGTCGGCTGCGTCACCGGCCCGCGCGACCCAGGGATACGACGGACCGACCACCTCGGTCAACGCGCCGGCGTCGCTCACCACCACGGGCCGGCCGTACGCCATCGCTTCCGCGGCGACCAGGCCGAAGGGCTCGGCCCACACCGAAGGCACCACGACGAGGTCGACCGAGGCGAAGAAGGTGGCACGGTCGACCCACCCGAGCCGTTCCACGCGGGCGACCCGTGCGAGTTCGGTCTCGACGAGGCCACCTCCGAAGCGATCGACGAACCGTCCGTCGCCGGCCAGCACCAGCCGGATCGGACGGTCCGAGAACCGATCGAGTCGTTGGACCGCGCGGGCCAGGACGTGCAGCCCCTTGATCGGCGAAAAACGCCCGATGAACCCGACCCGGAGCCCGTCGAACCCGTCGGCGTCGACCGGGGGCGACGCGCCCGGATCGTCGGTCCAGTTCAGGAGCACCGCTGATCCCGGCACGCGTGCCTGCATCGAGAGCGACGGAACGTAGACGGCCTCGACGCTGCGCCGCGCCAACTGCCAGACGCGCCGTTGCAGGCCGGTCGGCGCCTGGTGGAGCTGCACGATCCGGCGGTGGTTGCTGCCCACCGTTGCCAGTGCCGGAACCAGACCGTTGCACCACCACACGTCGGCATCGAGCTCCCGTCGGTGACGCGCCAATGCCTCGAGGTAACTCCGACGGTCGGTGGCCGGGATCTCGAGCACGTCGAAGCCTCGACTCCGGGCCAGCGACGCCGCGCCGTCGGGCGCGCGCGGCGCCACGACCCGCACCGGGATCCCCGCCGCGCTCGCGCCCTGGGCGAACGCGACCATCATGACCTCACCACCGCCGACGCTCCCGTTGTTGGCGAGGATGTCGATGGTGGCGGTCATGGAACGACGGCGGCCGCCGGAGGCGATTCGGCCTCGTCGGCGGCACGGGCTCTGGATCGGACCACATAGGACAACGCGAACCCGATCGCCACCGCGGCCGACAGTTCCAGGAGCACCTCCCCGAGGTTGATCGCCATCACCCAGACCCCGATGATCGCGCCCTCGAGGAAGGGTTGTCGATCGGTCGTGTGCAACGACATCAACGCGAGGAAGGTGCCGATCAGCAGCACCATGACGAGCGCGAGGGCGATGACTCCGCCTTCCTGTGCCATCGCGAGATAACTGTTGTGGAAGTAGAACCTCGTCGTGCCGAAGTTCACCATCACCGTGGCGGTACCCGCGCCGTGCCCCAGGATCGGCTTCTGGCGGACCACCGAGAGCTCCTGCGACGAGACCCGGTCCCGCAACTGGTCGCTCCCGGTGCGGTCGCTGAACGGTCCGAACTGCTGGATGCTGGTCGGCAGGAGCGCGATGGCCACCGCGGCCATGGCGATCACCGCCACCGCCGGGATCGGTTTGAGCTTCCGGCCGACCCACACCCACAGGATCACCATCACCGCGGCCAACAGGGCGGTCCGAGAATAGGAGAGCGCCAGTGCGGGGAGGAGCAGTACCGCGAACGCGACCTGATGCCGCCGACGCTCGATCCCGCTCAATGCGCAGGCGCCGAGCACGACGAGCAACAGCCCGGCGACGTTCGGGTCACCGAAGAAACCCGTGAACCGGCCCACATAGTTCGAGTTCGGGAACAGGACGAACCCGGACAGTGTCGAGATCACCATGCCGACGATCAGCCCGCGCATCGCCACCTTGCGCGGCAACAGGCCGCGCACCAGACCGATGATCACCAGCGCGTACACCGCGACGTGCAGCAGACGCTTGAAGTTGTCGTATTCGAACAGGCCGTTCACCGCCGTCGACAACACGAGGGTCGCGACGAACATCCCGAGTGAGAGCCGGGCCCAGCGCGGTAACGGATGCAGTCCCGTCTTCATCGTCAGGAACGCGCTGAGCACGGCGAGCAGCATCAGCGTCTCTCCGATCGGGAGCGGCGACCCGGGCACGTGCAGCTTCGGCATCGGGAGCAGCACGAACGCCAGGAACACCAACGGATCCGGCCGTCGCAGGCTCGCGGTGACGAAGACCAGCAGGATGATCGCGGCGACCGCGAGGAGGATCTGGGGCTCGGCCGCGGAGAGCCCGACCACCGTCCCGAGGGCGAGTGCGGCCAGGGCGCGGCCGGTCTGACGCACCCAGTTCGGTGCGGTGTGTCCGAACACCCGACGGCGGCTCAATCGTCGACCTCGCGGCAGATCGGTTGTCGAGCCCGGGTCATGATCCGACCGATCGTCAAAGAACGGACTCCAGTTGCTCGAGCGCTTCCCAGAAGCCCGCGCCGTTGTCGACGTGGCCCTGCCAGATCTCGGGAATGAACCGGACGTCCGGCGCCATCGCGGCGAGCTGCGCGCCGAGCACCTTCCAGTCGATGTCACCCTGGCCGACCTGGACACCTTCGCCGTCGACCCCGGACGCGTCGACGAGGTGAAGATGACCGGCGTGCGGCGCCAGGAGCTCGATCATCTCGACGAACGATTCGCCGGTGTGCGTGGCCGCCAGGCGGCTGTGCGACGTGTCGAGGCAGAGTCGACGGCCGAACGTCTGGGCGAACCACGACGAGTCGGCCCCCGACAGGAACAGATTGCTGTAGAGCTGCCCGCCCATGAGCCACGGGAACGGCGGCAGGGTCTGAGCCAGCAGTTCGACGCCGTCGGCATCGACCATGCCGAAGCTCTCGTTCACCCGCTCGTACATCTCGCGCCTGCGGTCGGCCGAGACGAACCCGGCCCGGCTGAAACCGCCGACGTTCAGGATGACGGCCAGATGCTGTTCGTCGGGGAACCAGCGGCTCAGGGTGCGGGTGAGGTCGACCACGCGTTGCAGCTCGGCGATGGAACGCTTGCGGTACTCGTCGTCCGACGACGCGAGGTCGATGATGTGGTCGTTCGCGAAGAGGTCGGGACTGTGGACGGTGAAGCCGCACTCCAGCGGCCCGTCGAAGATGTCGGAAGGGTCGAGATCCATGTCCTTGTACGACAGGTGGAACTCGAGGAAGTCCGGGTTCGACCGGCCGGCGAGGTCGCGGAAATCGTGGAACCTCACCGGCAGGCCCCAGGGACGCGTGAACGAGTAGTCACGAGGCCGGGCATGACCTCGACCGATGTCGGTCGCGTAGAAGTAGTCACCGACGGCGATGTCACGCACCGCACGCCGGCCGACCAGCTCCGACTTGGTGTTCGGCTGCAGTCCCCTTCCGGGACTCCTCACGGCGATCGATTCGTCGGTGATGACCTCACCGCTCGAGATGTCCCTCGCCGCCACCAGGCTCTTGGCGAGGTTGATGCGGTTCATCATCTCGCCCTGGGTGAGGCCGCGCGCCTCGGAGACGCCCAGTGCCGCCTCGACCTCGCGGATCTGTTGCACCATGTCCGCGAACTCTTCCGGGAGCAACGAGACCTTGTGGTCGTTCCCCTCCATCGACCGATCGATGGTGAAGTGCTTCTCGATGATGCGCGCCCCGAGCGCGACCGCGGCGAGCGGCACGTGGAACCCGCGCTCGTGACCCGAGTATCCGACCGGGCATCGACCGATCTCGGCCAGCCGCGACAAATACCGCAGGTTGATGTCCTTGAACGGCGCCGGATAGGTGGAATTGCACTGCAACAGGGCGAACGACGCCGCTGCGTGTTCGAGCAGTTCGACGCTCTGGACGATCTCCGCCTCGGTCGACATGCCGGTGGAGAGCACCATCGGCCGTCCGGTCGCGGCAGCGCGGACGAGCAGCTCGTGGTTGGTCAGATCCGCCGATGCGATCTTCAGCGCGGGCACGCCGTAGTCGTCGAGGGATGCGAGGCTCGTGAGATCCCACGGGGTGCAGATGACCGGAATCGGGATCGTGGCGCAGTAGTCGAACACGCCGAACAACGCGTCGGCGTCGAGGGCGAACCGTGCGAGCAGGTCGAGCACGTACTGCGGACCCAGGTCCTCGTCTCGTGACCGGTCGTCACCGGAGCGCCGGTAGAGCGTCGCCATGTCGCGCAACTGGAACTTCACACAGTCCGCGCCGGCCCCGACCGCCTCGTCGACCAGGCGCTTCGCCAGGTCGACGCTGCCGTTGTGGTTGATCCCGATCTCCGCGATGAGCACGGCCGGCTGATCCGCGGCGACCGTCAACGGTCCGATCCGCAGTTCGTCGGCACGGTCGATCGCCAGGGCGACCATCCGTCCCCGATCGTCGACGAGTGGCAGATGATCGACGCCGGGACGGAACAGCGCGGCGAGGTCGGCCCGGGCCGTGGTGGCCGGCGCCGAGAGGAAGGTCCGGTTCGCGACGCTCAACGCCGTGGCGTCGACATCGACATGGCCGTGTTCACCGATCCACCGGCGCACGTCGCCGTCGGAGATGACCCCTTCGAGGATCCCGTGTTGTGACACGCAGAAGATGATCCGGGACTTGTTGTCGGTGATCTTGTGGAGCGCCCGCCCCAACGGATCCTCGGAATAGACCACGTAGCGCTCGAGATTCCGTTCGATGATCACGTCTGCACTCCTGCGGAACCACGATGGCGCCCCTGGGAGGTGTTCATCAGGTCGGCCATGAGCAGATCCGCGGAACGCAGATCGAACTCCGAATCGATGTCGATCCCCTCGATTTCATCCATGACGAAAAGTTCCACGCGGCCGGCGATCCGGTTCCCCGGGGTCGAATAGAGGTCGGTACGGGTCACATACAGCGAGCCGGTCTCCCGGTACAGCAGGTCCGCTGCGGACAGTTCCTGCCGTCGGGGTCGACGCCGCACATCGTACTCCGCCCGCGGGGGATCCTCCAGATGCCAGAGAAAGGGGGTCTGGGGGACGACGCCGACCAGCGAGTCGACGTCGCCGGCGCGGAACCGTGCGACCGCCCGGGCGACGGTCCCCGGCAGCCTGATCGGCGAGGTGGCCTGGAGCAGGACCACTCCGCCGGGAATGAAGCCTCGCTCGGCCATCTGCTCGATCGCATGGGCAACCGCCGGTTCGGTCGGCGACGTGTCCTGCGCGAGCTCCGCGGGGCGGAGGAACGGTACCTCGGCGCCCGCCGCGGCGGCCACGTCCGCGATCTCGGGGTCGTCGGTCGACACCACGACCCGCACCTCTCCGGGCACCTCGAGGGCGTGGGCGATCGACCAGGCGATGAGCGGGCGACCACCGACGTTCCGGAGATTCTTGCCGGGCACGCCCTTGGATCCCCCGCGGGCAGGAATGACCACGAGGATCGACTCGGCCGGGCCGTTCGATTCGGAACGGGCGTGGGCGGACGAGCGCCGCACCGCTTCGCTGGGCATGTGCCATGTTCCCACACGGTCACCGCGGGTCGTGACGACGGCGATGCCGCGAACAGGCGCCGGTATGCTGGTTGATTCTGACTTCTGAGATCATGGATTCCGAACCCACGGCACCGACCGGCCCGCCGGATTCGGTCAAGCGAATCTGGCGACTCGGCCGCAGTCTGCGCACGATGGCGGGGGCTCTGCGCCGCCGCGGTCTGTGGCTCGTCTTCGGCGCGCTCGGCGGCCTCGTGGGTGGCACGTTGATCGCGGTGACCACGAAGCCGACCGTGACCTACAAGCGGTACTACAAGGCGACGGCGACCATGACCCTGGAGACCCCGGCGACGACGGCGAAGGCCGTGGACCCGGTGCGCTGGAGTCTGCAGCTCGCCCAACTCGCGATGGCCTCGGACGACTACCGGCGTGCGGTCGCCGACGAAACCGGCGTCAGCCCCGGCTACATCAAGAACCACGTCATGGGGATCGCCTACGACGACACCGCGAGCCTCGACATCACGGTCGTCACCACCGAGTCGGAGCACGCCGCGCAGATCGCCTACCACGCCGCGGTGCAACTGGATGAGGCCATCTCAGGCGACGTCCGGCAGGGAAAGCTCTCGCGGTGGTCCGACTACGACGAGAGCCTCAGATCGGTCGACACGCTCATCGCCGCCCTCAGAGCGAAGCTGCCCGGCGCCTCGGACGACGAGCGAGCCCAGATCACGGTCGATCTGGCGGCCGCCCGGGCACAATCGGCCATGCTGCACGAATCTCGTCGCGGAACGACGATCACCCCGCCGACCTTCCGGCTGGCGTCACGTCCCGAAGCGATTCGCATCAATTCCAAGGCGTACTACCAACGGTGGCTCCTGGCCAGCAACGACGTCGGCGCTCCCCGGATCCGCACCGGCGCGAGCCTCGCGGGCGTCTCGAACCGCGACAGCGCGGGCCAGACCGAAGTCGCCCGCTCCCTCATCGCCGACACCGAGATTCCCAAGGAAGAGCCGCCTCCACCCATCCAGCCGATCGCCCTCGGGCTGCTCGCCGGTCTGGTCATGGGGATCTCCGGCGTGGTGCTCGGCGAAGCGTGGGACGACCGGATCCACGACAGCCTCCACGCGACCCGAGCGACCGGCATGAACGTCATCGTCGAGATCCCGCGCCTGGGTCGACGCCGGTTGCGCGCGCTCGTCGGCGGCGAACCGACCAGGAGTGACCCGAAAGTATCCGATGCCCGCTTCCGGTACCGCGAGGCGGCGTGGGTCATCGCCACCGAGATGGGACTCGATCCGCGATCGGATGCCGATGCCCGACGAACGCTCGAGCACAGCACCGGTCAGCGTCGCGCACCGCTGGTGCTCGTGACGTCGACCTCACCCTCGGAAGGCAAGACGACCTCGACGGCCGCCCTCGCCGACGCGCTCGCGTTCCTGGGTTTCGACGTCCTCGCGGTCGACGGCGACTACCATCACCGCAGCCTTCGCAGGCTCCTGCGACCGATTCCGAGCTTCGTCGATCCGGAAGCGCCCGCCGAGACCAGGACCGATCGGGTCTGGCACATGGACGACCCGTCTTCCGCGGACCGCAAGGCGACGTCGTCGGCCATCGTGGCTCGGCTGGTCAGGCGCGCGAACGCGCAACGGGAGAACTTCGACATCATCCTGCTCGACACGCCACCGGTGCTGTCCACGACCGACGCCATCGAGTACCTGCAGTACGCGGACGCCGCCGTGCTGATCGTGCGTCTCGACCAGACGCTCGCCCAGGCGTGCGAACACACCGCGAACACGATCCTGCGTCACGGCATGGCCATTCCGGGATTGATCGTCACCGACGTCCCCGCCGGGGCCATCGACCAGTTCCAGACGCCAGATGGCTGACGCCCCGGATTGGGGTTTCAGCGGACTCGGCGACGCGACGAGATGGGTGCTCGGCCACGGGCTTCCCACCACGTCGACGCCTCCGAGCGCCCCACTCGACGATGACGACTGGGGCCGGCTGCTGTCGGAGTGCGGCGCCCACCGACTCGACGGACTCCTGGTGGCGTCGGTGCTCGACGGTTCGCTGCCGACCACCGCGGACCAGCGGGCCGACGCCGCGGGGCTCGAGATCCGCCTCACCCGCACCCGCAGTCGCTACGACGACGTGTGCCTACCGGTCCTCGATGCCCTCGACGATGCCGGATTCCCGTACCGACTCATCAAGGGTTCGGCGCTCGGATGGTGCGACTACCCGGACCCGCAGCTCCGCCCGACCGCCGACCTCGACCTGCTCGTACCGGGTCGCCATCTCCACGGCATCGCCGAACTTCTCGTCGGCGAGGGCGGCCGCGAGGTCAACCCCGAACCGGCCGCCGGCTTCGCCCGCTCGGTCTTCAAGGGCCTGACGGTGACCATGCCGTCCGGGCTCGAGGTCGACCTGCACCGGATCCTTTCGTGGGGGCCCCTGGGGGTCCGCGTGCCCGAGGCCGATCTGTGGGCCCCCGGACGCACCTTCGACCGCCTCGGAAGAGCCTCGGTCACCCTCGACGTCGAACGCACCCTGCTCCATGTGTCCGCTCACCTGCTGCTGCTCGGCGCGATCCGGGCCGGGGAGGTGCGAGATGTCGCCCAGCTCGCGACCTCGCCACGTCTCGACCCGGAGCGTGCGGTCTCGATCGCCCGCCGCTGGGGGCAGGAGTCGATCCTCGCCGTCGCATTGGCGATGGCCGAACGTGACGTCGGTCTGGCCCCGGGTGCGCACCCGCTCTCGCGTTGGGCGGCCGACCACCACGTGCGCGCCCGTGACCGTGCCTGGCTCCGTGCCGACCGGCCCGACGCACCGCTTCGCGGGATCGAACCCGCGGCGGTCTTCCTGGAACTCCGCGGCATCCGGCCCCGCCTCACGCTGCTGCACGCGCTCGTCGCGCCACGGCCGGGTACCGATCCGACCTTGATGACGCGGATCCGGAGACAGTCGAGGCGGGGCGTGGGATCGCCTGCAAAATCGCGTTCCGGGCAGCGGCGTTCACCCGAACACGCCTCCGTGCGTCCGGAGTCCCCGGACCGGCGTGAGTTCCGATAAACTGACTCGCTCCCGCGAAACCCTGGGAAGGTCCCGTTGGCCACTCTCGACTCCGACCCGCGCGCCGGTCGACAACCCGAACCGAACTTCAACGAGCCGGACAACCCGCTGCGCCACTACGCAGGGGTGCTCCGTCGGCGTGCCCGGATCAGTGTCCTGTGCCTCGCGGGTGGACTTCTCCTCGGCTTCGTGGCCAGTTTCTTCATCAAGCAGGAGCCGGTCACCACCCGCTACTACAAAGCGGTCAACACGCTGGTCATGTCCGGCGACGCGGGCAGCGCCGACAACTCGAACGGTCAGGGCTACACCCTCGACCGAGCGGCACAACTCGTCCAGGACGAGACCCTGATCGACTCGGTCGCCAAGAAGGTGCACTGGAACCCGGTCGTGACCGGTCACCACCTCGCCGCGCAGGTGCGTGGCGAAGCCTCCGCGATCGACGTCGTGGGGATCGCGGAGAACCCGCGCATCGCCGAGCGACTCGCGGACACCGCCGCTTCGAACCTCGCCCGCATGGCCGACGAGCGGGCCTCGAAGGCGTACCAGTCGCAGATCAGTGCGCTCAGCAACCAGCAGGCCGTCCTGCAGGCACGTGTCGAGCAACTCTCCGACGACCCGACCCAGGCAGCCCAACTCGCCATCGCGGAAGGTCAGCTGTCGGCGGTCCGATCACAGCTCGCGGCGATCGGGAGTTCACCGTCGAAGCTCGGGCTCGCGACCTCGCAGGAAGCCCACGCGATCGAGATCAACCAGGACGGCTACCAGGCACGACTCGAGAACGCGATCAACCTGCCCGGCAAGTTCCAGCAGGGCAACGCGCCGGTCACCCCTTCCGACGAGACGATCGACGAGACCGACCTGTCGCGGCCCACGGTCCCCGGCCGGTTCCAGTTGATTCTCATCGGTGGCGCCATCGGCCTCGCGATCGGCATCGTCATCAGCTTCGTCATCGAAGCCTGGGACGACAAGGTGCGCAGCCGGGCCCGGGTCGAATCGCTGTGTGATCTCCCCGTGCTCGCGGAGATCCCGCATCTGGATTCCGACGAGGCGGCCACCCACGCGATCGCCATGATCGACTCGCCGAAGTCACCGATCGCCGAGCGCTACCGTGCCACGTGCACCGCGGCGTTGTTCTCGCTGGGCGAATCGGCGACCGAACGGCCGCTCGGAATCGGTTCCGACGACGACGGTGACCCGGCGCACGCACCGGTGATCCTCATCACGTCGCCGAACCCCAGCGAGGGCAAGACGACGACGTCCGCGAACCTCGCCGCCGCGTTCGCCGACACGGGTCGCCGCGTGCTCGCCGTCGACGCGGACTTCCGCCGTCCGGCACTCGCGAAGTTCCTCGCGCCGGTCACGAATCTCGACGATCCCGACGCCCCGGCGGCGACGCGTGTCGAGGGCGTCTCGTTCCTCAGCGCCCCGCACGGGGTCGGCGCCGCCGGCGACACGGTGTTCGAGTTGCGCAAGCTCATCGCGCACCATCAGAACGACTTCGACGTGGTCATCGTCGACACGCCCCCGATGCTCACGACGAACGATGCCATCGACCTGCTGGCAGCCGCGGACGCCACCCTGCTGGTCCTGCGTGCCGGGCGGACCCGGACCAACGCCGCCCAGCGCGCGGCCACCGTGCTGAGTCGGCTCCGGGCGGAGGTCCTGGGCGTCGTCCTGAACGGTTGTGACCGGAAGGAGATGGAGAACTACTACGGCTACGGCTACAACGACTCCTATTACTACTACTACAGCGGCGAGAGCCACTCGTCGAAGAAGTCGAAGAAGAAGCGCCGCAGCCGCAATGGCAAGACCGACATCGTGTCGACCCCACCGGTCGACGTGACCGCGGACGACGAAGTACCCGTTTCGCCTTCCTGAGCCGGACTGCGCCGGCCATCGTGCATCCGACTCGGAACGGCATTGACGTAGCGGAGGTCACATGCTGAACTGGTCGACCGGGCGCGACGACGAAGCGGCGTGCACCGACCGGATCGTGTCGCAAGGTGCGACTCTCGAGGAGAAGCAGCCGGAATCGTGAGCGAGCAGCGCATCTTGCCCAATCCTGCACGGAGCGATGTCGCGGTCGCGGGCGTGCGCGGATCCAGGGCCGAGTCCTCACGAGGGCATCGGACGGACGAGTTCGTCGACCATGACGCCCGTGGAAGGCTCTTCCACGCAGGCCCGGTGAGCCAAGAGTGGGAGACGAGCCTGCTCCGACGGTTGGTGGTCGCGGACCTGGTCGCCTTCGTCGCGGCCGAGGTGATCGCCGCGATGCTCATGGCCGGCCGCATCAACGAAGTGCTCACGATGTTCGGCCACCACATCTCGTACCTGGCCCTTGCCGTCGCCGGCCTCCCCGCCTGGCTCGGGGTGCTCGCGTTGAACCACGCGTACGACCGGTCGCTCATCGGCTCGTCTCCGAACGAGTACACGAACGTCATGCGCGCCGTGTTCGTGCTGTTCACGCTCATCTGCGCGGCGGCGTTCATGGGCGGCATGCCGATCTCGAGAGGCCTGTTCGCCGTCTTCTTCCCGCTGCTGTTGGTCTTCAGCATGCTCGCCCGGCTGGTCGTCCGCAAGGGTCTGCACCGGCGACGCGCCCGCGGCCGCGACCTGCGTCGGCTGGTGCTGGTGTCCCGTGCCCCCGCGATCGGCAACGTCACCGAGCACTTCGCCCGAAGCCCGCACGTCGGCTACCAGGTCGAAGGCGCCTACCTCTACGGCCTCCGCAACTACATTGCGACACCCGACACGTCGGGCGTACCCGTCCTCGGCGAACCCGACGACCTCGTCCGCGACATCGGCGACCTGTCGATCGACGCGGTCGCGCTCAGCGGCGGAGAGCTCTTCGAGGACGAGTCACTGCGTTCACTGGCTTGGAAGCTCCACGACACCGGCATCCAGTTGCTGATGGCCCCGGATCTGGCGGAGATCGCCGGTCCGAGGATCGTGTCCCGTCCTGCCGCCGGTCTCCCGCTGCTGCTCGTCGACGAACCGCACGTCACCGGCATCGCACAAGCCGTCAAGTCGGCGTTCGAACGCTCCATCGCGCTGTTGGCCTGCATCGTGCTGTCGCCGGTGTTCCTGGCCATCGCCGTCGCCGTCAAGTGCTCGTCGAAGGGGCCGGTCCTGTTCCGCCAGATCCGTGTCGCCCGCGACGGCGAGGAATTCGAGATGCTCAAGTTCCGTTCGATGATCGACGGGGCCGAGGAGATGATCGACGACCTCGACGACCGGAACGAGCACGACGGCGTGCTGTTCAAGATCCGGGACGATCCCCGGGTCACCCGTGTCGGCGCCTGGCTCCGCAAGTTCTCCCTCGACGAACTGCCCCAGCTCTGGAACGTGGTGGCGGGTGACATGGCACTGGTCGGGCCCCGTCCACCGCTTCCTGCCGAGGTCGAACGTTACGAAGGCACCACCCGCCGCCGGCTCATGGTCAAGCCCGGCATCACGGGCCTGTGGCAGGTGTCGGGCCGCTCCGATCTGTCGTGGGAGGAGACCGTCAGACTCGACCTGTACTACGTCGAGAACTGGTCGCCGCTCCTCGATGCGATCATTCTCGCCAAGACGGCGAAGGCGGTGCTCGCCGGTCACGGTGCTTACTGAATCCTCCCCCCTCGAGACGGTGACCCGGACGCCGGTCGCCCTCGCGCACGACTACCTGACGCAGCGTGGCGGCGCCGAACGGGCGCTGCTCGCTCTCGGTCGGGCGTTTCCCGACGCCCCGTTGTACACGACCGTGCACGAGCCGACCACCACCTACGGTGAGTTCGCCGAGCACGAGCTCCACACGACCCCGCTGCAGCGGATCGGGCCCTTGCGCCGCAACCCACGTCTCGCGCTGCCCGTGCTCGCTCCGGTCGTCGAGCGTCACCGCGTCGATGCCGATGTCACGATCTGTCAGTCGACCGGTTGGTCTCATGCGATGCCGGTGAGTGGTGTGAAGATCGTGTACGCACACAACACCGCCCGGTGGCTGTACCAGCAGGACGAGTACCTGGCGAATCTGCCTCGGTTCTACCGATGGGGCCTCGCGCCGTTCTCCCCGCCGCTGCGGCGGTGGGACCGCCGCGCCGCGGCGAGTGCCGATCTCGTGTTCGCCGGTTCTGGCGTCGCGAGGGAGCGGATCCGCACCCACTGGGGACGCGACGCCGAGGTCATCTATCCGCCGCCGGGGCTCTCGGCTCACGGCGAGCAACAGCCCATGGACGGTCTCGAACCCGGATTCGTGCTCACCGTCGCCCGGCTGCTCCCGTACAAGCGGGTCGACGTCGTGATCGACGCCGTCCGGTCGTTGGGCGACACTCGCCTCGTCGTCGTCGGCGAGGGCCCCGACGCGGAACGCCTCGCCGCCCGCGCGCCGGAGGTCACGACGTTCTTCTCCTCGGTCACCGATGCGGAACTCCGCTGGCTGTACGCGAACGCGCAGGCGCTGGTCACCGCCTCCCAGGAGGACTTCGGTCTGACGCCGCTCGAGGCGATGGGTTTCGGCACCCCGGTCGTCGTCGTCGCGGCCGGCGGGTTTCTGGAGACCGTCGAACCGGATGTGTCCGGGATCTTCTTCGACGCGCCCGATCCGGTCCGGTTGCGGGTCGCCCTGCAGCGAGCCGCGAACCATGACTGGGACCGCGACGCCATGCGCACGCGCGCCGAGAAGTTCTCGGAGGCGTCGTTCATCGAACGCTTCAGGCAGGTCGTTGACGACGCCACCCGTGCATGAGGTCCCCGAGGCGGTCGAGCCGGTGCACTGGGGTGCACGTCTCGTCCGCTCCCCCGACTGCTGTTACACCGAGGTGTCGGGCACGCCGTGCATCGTCAGGGCCCGGCACGGCGACGTCCAGGCGCTCACGCCGACCTGGGCGGCGATCTGGGCGCGACTCGACGGGCGACCGGTCGCCGACGCACTGAACGTCGATCCGACATCGCTCGGCCCGACCGACGCCCGGAACCTCGTCGAGGTGCTCCGGCGCCTCAAGGGAAAAGGGGTGGTCTGCGACGCAGATCCGACCAGCCCACCCCGCGATCGGCACGATCTCGAGACGCTCGCGCCCGACGCGTCGACGCCGGTCGACCTCAGGGGTTCGGCGAGCCGCGACGGAGCGAGGCTGCTGATCGACCCGGCAGCGTCGGAGCGCGTGACCGTCGCACTCACCGAAGGTCCCGCCGGCACGCTCGTCACGATCCGGCGGCGGTTGCGGAGGCGACGGGTCACCGACATCGAGGTCGCCGCTGCTGACGGCGGGGCCCGCCCGGAGCGTCCGGCCGAACGACTGACGGTGATCGTCCGCGCGATCGAAGATCGGTCGGTGCTGCTCAGACCGGGGTTGGTCGATCTGTTGGCCGGGGTCGCCGAGCGCGCACATGGACCCGGGTCTCCTCGTCGCTGAACGCGAACGTCGCCCCGATCGAGAACCGGGCGAACTCGACGTCGGCATGGCGCCGTGCCGGTTCCCCGCCACCCCGTGCCACGTACGAGGCCACCGCGCCGGGACGCGCCGAGACCGGTTCGACTCGAAGGGTCGCGTCGACGGACCGGGCGATGACCTCGAGCGGGGTCGGCTCGCCTTCCAGCAGCAGCCCCGGCCACGACAGGTGCGGTGTCTCGTGCAGGCCAGGACCGTCTGTGACGTCGACGCGCAGCTCGTCCCGATCGACCGTGACCTCGGCGGCGCTGTAACCGGTCGGCCTCAGGAGCGGGTGAACGCGCAGGAGTTCGGCGAGATCCTCGAGGGTGGTGCCGAGCCCGAGCGCGGCGTGCAGCCGTTCGGCCGTGATGCCGGCGGCGCCGGTGAGTTGGTGACGGCCGATCCCGCGGGCGGCGTCGATGCCGAACCGGCCGGCGATCGACGCCAGGCCGGCGATGGCGAGCAGGTGTTGTTGCAGGGAGATCTCGTCGATCAGTGAGACGAGGGTCGCGGAGGAGAACGCGCCGAAGTCGATGTCGTCGACCAGCGGGCCGGAGTAGTCGGCCACACCGTCGTCGGTCGGGACATCCGGCCCGGCGGTCGCGAGCGGGAGCTGCGCCGCCTTCGTGCCGGCGACGAGGGTCGCCATCTCGGGCTCGGGCAGCGCCGCGGCCGCCGGGTCGATCGTCACGGTCCACGCGCAGTGCGGGTGGCGGTCGGCCGGTTCGCGGGGAGGCCGGTGGACTGGCCGCATCCTCGCCCGGGGGTTGGTCGCCCATGCCGTGGCGTCGAAGGTCGGGTCCTCGATGTCGTGGCACATGGTGAACACGTACTCGGGACCCATCGGCTCGACGTCCATCAGCGCGCCGCAGTGGTCCAGGTGGAATTCGCCGTGGTGCTCATCGTGCACCTTGTAGCGGAAGTCCATGAACTGGGGCGGTGCGCCGATGTCGAACTGCATCGCCTTGAAGATCGCCGTCACCCCGTCGCCCTCGATCCCGAGCAGCGCCCGGGTGCGGCGGGTGTAGAGCGGCGACGCGCCCATCCACTCGTCGATCGCGATGTCGCGCATCGTTTCGCGGTCCCAGGCGCCGAGCACGTGTGGCATCGTCACCCGGTCGATCAGGTGTCCGCACAACAGCAGTTCGCGGGCGACGGTCGCGAGTCGGTCGTGGGTGAGGGTCATGGTTCCGGGTCTTCCCCGGCTTCGGCCTGGCGTTGGCGGGCGCTGAGTTCTTCGACCTTGGAGTTCATGCGGGCCGCGATCGGCCATCCCGCGTAGTGGGCCATGAACAGCACGATCTCGCGCAGCTCGTCGATCGACAGTTCACCGATGCCATGGGCGCAGTCGAGCTGCAGACCGACGACGTCGTCCTGGCCGCTGCCGAGCAGGTAGCCGATCAGAAGCAGTCGACGTTCACGCACCGACATCTCGCCGTTCGCCCACACCTCGCCGAAGAGGTGGTCGACGGTCGCCTCGACGAAGTCGCCCTGCACCTCGCCGATGTCCCAGCCGTAGACCCGCTTCATCATGGCGATGCCCTTTTGCCTTCGAGCTCGGGCGGCGTCGTCGACGCCTGCTCGCTCGGGCTCCGCCACCCGACCAGCATCCCCACCGCTGCTCCGCCTGGCGGACTCCGCAGCCTCACCCATCACAACCCCTTCGAGCTCGGGCGGCGTCGGTCATGGTTGCTCCTCATCGTTCGGGACGCCGAGCGCCGCGGGCAGCAGGCGTGTCGCGGCTTCGGCGAGTGGCGTGGCGACGCCGAGTTCGGCCGCCAGCTCGATGGCGTGGTGGAGATCCTTCGCGCCGAGGTCACGGGCGTGGACGAAGATGTCGTAGAGCCCGTCGTCGGGCGAGATCGGCGCGGTCGTGTCACGGATCATGATCGACCCCGGCCCGCCGGTCACCTCGTCCGAGTGGCGCACGACGTTGCCCAGCGCCACCAGGTCGACCCCACCCGTCTCGGCGAGCCGCATCGCCTCGCCGGCCGCGGCGAAGCTCACGAAGTGCAACAGGTTGCGAGCGAGCTTCGCGCGTGTGCCGGCGCCGACCGGACCCATGTGCGCGACCAGCGAGGCCCACCGGCCGAACACGGCCCGGCACCGCTCGACGGCCGTGTCGCTGCCGCCGACCATCACGGCCAGTTCACCGGTCGCCGCGCCCATCGCCCCGCCCGACACGGGCGCGTCGACGATCTCGATGCCCGCGTCGGCAACCCGGGTCGTCATTTCGGCAGCGGTGTCGGGGGCGATGGTCGAGTGGATCGCCACGACCGTGCCAGGCGCCGCATGTGCGGCGATGCCGTCGTCGCCGACGATCACGTCGCGCACCTGCGCGTCGTCGCGCACCATCACCGAGATCACCGCGCCGTGTGCGGCGACCTCGCCGACGTCGGCGGCCACGTGGGCACCCGCTTCGGCGAAGGGACGCGTCGCCGCTTCGTCGACGTCGAACACCCAGCACCCACCGGGCCACCCGACGAGTCGTCGGGCCATGGGTCCACCGATGTTGCCGAGGCCGATGAACCCGGCGGCGAAGGCGTCGTCGCTCACGACTTGACGATCTGTCCGCCGTCGACGTTGAAGATCTGGCCGGTGATCCAGCTCGCCTCGTCCGACAGCAGGAACAGCACCATGCCGACCAGGTCCTCGGGCCGGCCCATCCGGGCGAGCGGCAACTTCGCTGCGATGTCCTCGGCGACCCCGCCGGTCACCGTGCGCGTCGCCTCGGTGTCGATCGGGCCGGGCGCCACCGCGTTCACCCTGATGCCCCGGGGGCCGAGTTCGGCTGCGAGCTGCTGGGTGATCCCGTTGACGCCGACCTTCGCGAGGCCGTAGTACATGCCGTAGATGTAGGCGGCGGTGGACGACTGGTTGACGATCGCGCCACCTCCCCGGGCGGTCATGGGCTCGTACGCCGCACGGGTGCACACCAGCGCACCGTCCATGTTCACCGACATGAAGTGCTTGTAGTAGTCCCAGGGCACGGTGGTGAGCCCGTCGAGCCGCATCGTGCCGTAGATGGCGGCGTTGTTGACCAGCAGGTCCACCCCGCCGAACGCGTCGATCGTGGCGGCGACCATCGCCTCGGCCGACTCGGGGCTCGACACGTCGACCTCGACACCGATCGCCTTGCCGCCGTCGTCGGTGATCGACGCCGCCACCGCCGTCGCGCCCTCGGCGACGATGTCGGCGACGACGACCGAGGCGCCCTGGTCGGCGAGGGCGCGGGCATAGGCCTCGCCGATGCCACCGGCCGACCCGGTGACGATCGCGATCTTGCCCGCGAAGCGGTCGGTGTAGTCCATGGTTCAGATCCCTTCGGCTATCGATTTGGTCTCCAGGTACTCCTCGAAACCGGCCACGCCCATCTCGCGACCGATCCCCGAGTGCTTGTAGCCCCCGAAGGGCACGTCGCCCGAGTACCAGATGCCCCCGTTGATGCCGAGGGTGCCGGTGCGGATCCGTTTCGCCACCGCCCAGGCGCGCATCGAATCGGCCGACGCGATCGAGCCCGACAATCCGTACGGCGAATCGTTCGCGATCGCCACGGCGTCGTCGTCGCCGCCGTGGGGAATGGCGACGAGCACCGGCCCGAAGATCTCCTCGCGGGCCACCCGGGCCGAATTGTCGACGCCGGTGATCAGGGTCGGCTCGATCCAGAAGCCCTTGTCGCGATCCGCCGGTCGGCCACCGCCGGCGGCGAAGCTACCGCCCTCTTCGGTCGCCAGCTTCAGGTACCCCTCGACCCGGTCGCGCTGGCGGGCCGAGATGAGTGGTCCGCACATCGTGCCGGCGTCGTCGAGGTCGCCACAGCCGATCGCGGCCAGCGTCGCCGCCGCGACCTCCACGCCTTCGTCGAACCGCTCCTTCGGCAACAGCAGGCGCGTCGTGATCGCGCAGCCCTGCCCGGCGTGGGCGCACACCGTGGCTGCCGCGACGCTCGCCGCGCCGGCGAGGTCGGCGTCGTCCAACACCACGAACGCCGACTTGCCCCCCATCTCGAGGAACACCTTCGTCAGGTTCTCGGCCGCCGCGGTCATCACCTTGCGACCCGTGGCGGTCGAGCCGGTGAACGACAGCACGTCGACCCGGGGATCACCGGCGAGTTGCGCGCCGAGGGCGTGGTCGGAGGAGTTGACGATGTTGACGACCCCGGCGGGGATGTCGGTTTCCTCTGCGACGAGCCGCGCCAGCGCGGACGCGCACCAGGGAGTGTCGGGCGCCGGTTTGAGCACCAGCGTGCACCCGGCGGCCAGGGCCGGGCCGAGCTTGGCGAGGTTGAGCTGGTGCGGGAAGTTCCACGGCGTGATCGCACCGACCACGCCGGCGGGTTCACGCAGCATCCACCGGTGCGTGGGCATGCCCATCGGGGTCGCCTCGCCCAGGTCGACCCGCCAACCGTCGTAGTGCTCGGCCAGATCGGCGAAGAAGTCGATGTCGGCGACGGGCATGTCGAACTGGGCGGCGTCGAGCATGAAGATCGGCGCCCCGACCTCGTCGCGTGTCAGCGCCCGCAGGTCGTCGCGGCGGGCGACGAACGCATCGTGGAGCTGACGCAGACACCGGGCCCGGAATGCCGGGTCGGTCGTCCAGTGTTCGACGTTCGTGTCGAAGGCTCGCCGGGCCGCGGCGACCGCGGCGTCCATGTCGGCAGCGGTACCGTCCGCGGCGACGCCGAGGGTCTCCTCGTTCGCCGGGTTGACCGTCGCGAAGGTGCCGCCGCCCGTGGCGGCGCGCAATTCGCCGTCGATCAGTTGGACGGCGAGGTCACCGAGCCCGAAGCCGTCGGCCGCGCCGGCACTCACGGCGCCTCCCAGATGCCCACGGGCGCCTCGTGGACCGGGTACTGGCCCGGCGCGCCGCGGCCCATGGGACGGTGCATGCGGGCGGTCATGCCCTCCGACAGCGTGCCGTCGGCGAGCATCTCCATGAAGAGCTGGGCGGCGTTGCCGAAGTCGAACCAGTCGCGCTGCCACGACCACTGGTGGTTGCCGCCGTAACGGAACCAGCTCCCACCGATGCCAGCCACCTCGTACGTGCCGCCGTCGGGTCGGGGTGCGTCGGCGACCTGCTTCCAGAACCCGACCACATGACCTTTCACATCGTCGATGAGGATCTCCTGGTACGGATACCGCCAGCCGTCCAGGCCACCCATCTCGTTGCCGAGCGCGATCTCCCGGATCTCGTCGCGGCCCACGGCCATGAAGTCGGTGTCGGGGCCGTAGTTCCAGCCGTAGGTGGCGTCGGGCGTGTACAGCTCGGCCATCGGCTTCCAGTCACCGGCGGCCTCGGCGTCACGGTTGGCGGCCAGCCACCGTTCGACCATCTC
>JBDZVK010000006.1:0-4650 GCA_040255725.1 Actinomycetota bacterium | reverse complement strand
GTGAAGGTCCAGTCCCGGAGCAGCACCGCGAAGATCGCCTTGATCTGCATCTGGGCGAACGCGGCGCCCACGCAGCGGTGTCGGCCCGCCCCGAATGGAATCCAGTTCCAGGGGTTGTCGCGCTCGTCGTCGCGGGGCGCGAGGTAGCGACCCGGATCGAAGTCGTCGGGGCGCTCGAACGCTTCGGGGATCCGGTTCGAGATCGCCGGCGATGCGCCGACCATCTTGCCTGCCTCGATGTGCACGCCGCCCACGTCGAAGGGAGTGCGCACCACCCGCATCAACAGGATGAGCGGCGGGTGCAGGCGCAGCGCCTCCTTCAGCGACGCCTCGAGGTTCGGGATCTCCCGCAGCGCCTGGTAGGTGACGTCCTCGCCCGCGGCACTCAGCGCGTCGAGATCGGCGATCGAGCGTTCCATCCACTCGGGGTGGCGCAGCAGTTCGATGAGGGTCCATGCCGCGGTGCCCGAGGTGGTGTGGTGCCCGGCGAACATCATCGAGATGAACATCCCGGTCACCTCATCGGCGGTGAAGCGGGGTTCGCCGTCGTCGCCGGGGATCGACATCAACACATCCAGCAGGTCACGGTCGTCCTCGGTGGTCGGAGGGCCGTCCCTCCGGGAATCCATGATCTGTTGCACGAGCTCGACGATCGCGACCCGGGCCGCGTCTCGGCGCCGGAACGACTCGATGTCGGCGTAGGGGTCGACGAACGCGTACGCGTCGGTGCCCCGCTCGAGGTCGTGGTACAGCTCGGCGAAGCGGGCGTCGAGCTGATTGCGGAACTTGCGGCCGATCAGGCACGCCGAGGAGGTGTAGATGGTCAACTCGGCGAAGAAGTCGAGCAGGTCGATCTCGCCTTCGTCCCCCCAGTCGGCGACCATGCCCCGCACCTGCTCGGCGATGGTCTCGGCGTGACCCCGCATGTACTTGTCACGCAGCGCCTGGTTGTGGAGCATCTCGCGACGCCGCTCGGGCGGGGCGTCGAACACGACGCCTTCGCCGAAGATCGGCGTCATGAACGGGTAGGCCGCGGCCTGGTCGAGGTCGTCGTCGGTGGCCCGGAAGAACACCTCGTTCGCCTCGGCGTCGGTGAGCAGCACGAGTTCGGTGTCGGCGAGACGGAACTCGCCGACGTCACCGCATTCGTCGCGTACCCGCTGCATCAACCCGATCGGGTCACGGCGGAGCTCCTCGAGGTGGCCGGTGTCGCCGTCGTCACCGGAGACCTTCGGAGGCGACGCCAGGGTGTCGGTGGTGGTGCTCATGTCGTGGACGTCTCCTCGGCGTTCGATGGACCGGCGTTCGGGGCCTGGGGCTGGACTTCGATCAGGTTCAGGTGGGTGCCCCGCGGCGTGGCGACCATGGTGACCACGGCGCGGGCGACGTCGCTGGGGCGCAGCGCGCCGCTGTGGCGGGTGAGCCCCCAGCGGTCCCAGGCACCGACGACGTGGACGGTGTCGGCTTCGCTCCACGTCGTGCCCTGTTCGGTGGACGACGGACCCGGCCGCACGATGCCGGCGCGCACGCCGGTGCCCTCGAGTTCCATGGCCGTCACCTCGGCGAGGGCTTCGAGGCCGCGCTTGGACGCGACGTACGCGGCGGTGAAGGGGCGGGGGTGGCGGGCGACCTCGGAGGTGACGAACACGATGTCGCCGTGGCCGCGCTGCAACATGGCGGGCACCGCATGGTGGAGCAGCAGCTGGGGCCCGAGCAGGTTGACGCCGACCTCGGCCGCGAAGCGGGTCGGGTCGGTGTCGACCGCGCCGCCGGGCTGCACGTCACCGGCGTTGGACACGACCACGTCGAGGTCTCCGTGCGCGTCGATCGCTCCTTTCACGAAGGCGGCGACGCTCGCCTCGTCGGTCACGTCCAGGGGCAGGGCCACCGCTTCGCCGCCCTCGGCCCGGATCGCCTCGGCGGTCGCTTCGCACCGCTCCACCCGGCGGGCACCGAGCGCGACCGGGTGCCCGGCCGCGGCCAGGGCGACCGCGGTGGCGGCACCGATGCCCGACGACGCGCCGGTGACCAGCGCCGGTCGACGGTCGGGATGGGGAGTGAAACGGGGCATCTGCGGGCTCGGCTCGGTGGTGCTCGGTCTCAGCGGCGGGTGACGGTGGTGGGCAGGTGGGCGAAGCCCCGGACGTTCACCGAGTGGACCCACTCGGCGCGGTCGTGGTCGATGTCGTAGGAGGCGACGCGGGCCACGAGTTCCTCCATGGCGATGCGCATCTCGAGCACGGCGAGGGCGTGACCCATGCAGTAGTGCCGCCCGAACCCGAAGCTGGCGAGGTCCTGGGCGGTGTCGGTGCGGTCGAGGTCGTAGACGTCGGGACGGTCCCAGACCCGCTCGTCGCGGTTCGCCGAGCCGAGCAGCAGCAGGATGCGCTCTCCTGCGGGGATCGTCACCCCGTGGAGTTCGACGTCGCGGGTGGTGAGGCGGGCGAGCATCTGGCTGGACGTGTCGTACCGCAGGGTCTCGTCGATCCAGTCGGGGATGCGGCCCGGGTCGTCGAAGGGTTTGCGGCCTTCGTCCGGAAAGCGGTGGCCGCACGACCACGCATTGCCGAGCAACTTCGTGGTGGTCTCGTTGCCGGCCACGACCAGCAGGAACAGGAAGCTGGTGATCTCGTCGTCGGTGAGGTGGTCGCCGTCGACCTCGGCGTCGATCAGCGCCGAGGTGAGATCATCCGCGCGGGCCTTGCGGCGCTCGGCGATCATGTCGGCGTAGTAGCCGGCCAGTTCCAGCGCGGCTTCCATGCCCGCCTGGGGCACGTCGCGCCTACCCGGTTCGCGGTGGACGAGCAGGTCGGACCACGCCCGGACCTCGGCGCGGTCGACCTCGGGGACGCCCATCATCTCGGAGATGACGTCCATCGGGAACTTGCCGGCGAAGTCGTCGATGAAGTCGAAGGAGTCGTGGGCGACGGCATGGTCGGCCCACGCCGCGGCGATCCGTCGGATCTTCGGCTCCAACTCGTTCACCCGCCGGGGCGTGAAGCCGCGGGCGACCAGACGGCGCATGCGGCCGTGCCGGGGCGGGTCCATGCCGAGGAACGACATCGTGCGATGGGCGTTCGGCCCCCACGCCGCCGGGTCGAGCGACACCCCGTTCGCGGACGAATACGTCTCGGAGTCCTTCAGCGCGGCGAGCACGTCCGCGTGGCGGGAGTAGGCCCAGAACCACACGTCGGGGTTGTGGTACACCGGTGCCTCCGCACGCAGGCGTGCGTAGGTGGGGTACGGGTCGGCGTGGAAGGCGTAGTCGTACGGGTCGAAGGCGAGCGGTTCGGCGGCGAGCAGGTCGGTCATCGTCGGGGCTCCAGAACGGTGGTGGCGACGTCGGCGAGCAGGTCGGGCAGATCGTCGTAGGAGAGGTGGCCCATGCCGGTCTGCAGCAGGGCGCCCGACACGGCGAGGTCGAGCACGCGCACGGTGTCGGTGTGGGCGTCGTCGCCGAGCGCGGTGACGATCCGGTCGTGCCAGGTGGCGCCGATGCGGTCGCGCAGCACCTTGACGTCGGGCTCCGCGCTGAGCAGCGCCACGGTCGTGGCGGCCGCGAGTTCGGGTTCGTCCGCGACGAGCAGGGCGAGCTCCGAAAGGGTGGCGGCCACGCGAGCCGCAGGGGTTCCAGCGGGGTCCGGTGTGCCCGCGGCCAGCGCCTGGACGCGCCGCCAGTACACCTCGGCGACGAGATGGTCCTTGGACGAGAAGTACGTGTAGGCCGTGGCCGGGGCGACCCCGGCCCGGGCGGCGACGTTCCGGACGGTCAACCCGTCGTAGGCCTGCTCGCGCACCTCGTCGACCGCAGCCGCGGTGAGTCGCCGGACGGTGTCGGCCTGCCGTGCGCTCAGGCGCCGCCTTGTCGCCTCGCGCGCCGCGGCCGTCGCCCCACCGGCTCGGTCGTCGGACACCAAACTGGACATCTGTCCAGAGAATAGTCCGGGCGTCGGCGATGTCAAGCAGATCGACGGGGACGCCGCCGAACCCCACGACAGGCGCAACGAACGGCTTCCTGCGTGCCCCCGCCCATCGTGAAAGAAATCGGAGTCTTCTTTCGTCGGAGTCTGAAGTCGGAACGTCGACTTGCACAAGGAGTGGCCATGCGACCGGACGCATTCACGTCATCCGAACGGGGCCCGGTCCGCAAGACCATCGAGGGGTACTGGGCCTGGAGACCTCGAGGCATTTCTCCACGAGTCCAGTCTCCCGCTCCTGGTACAGCTCGCCCTTGCCCACTACCAGTTCGAGGTCAACCACCCGTTCCTGGACGGAAACGGCCGAATCGGACGCTTGATGATTCCCGTCATGCGAACCTGGAAGTCAGGGGGCCGGCGGCGGAATCAGGGTGCCGTCGACCAACGTCCAACCTTCCGGCAGCGCTGCCGGGGTGCCGATCAGGCCACTGGAAAGCAGACCATGGCCCTCGGTGTCGAGCGATGCGTCACTGAAGTCGGTGCCGTCGATGTTCGTACCGACCATCGTCGTCCCGGCGAACAACGTCGTCGACAAGTCCAGTCCGGACAGATCCGCGCCGCTCAGATCCACCCACAGGAAACCCATGATCGGCGCCGAGAGGACCGCCCCTGACAGGTCCGCGTCGACGAAGCTGGGGCCTGAACCAGGCACACCGAACAAGACGTTCGACAG
>JBDZVK010000180.1:0-5770 GCA_040255725.1 Actinomycetota bacterium | reverse complement strand
TTTCCGTTCATCGGTCTGGTCGTGTGTTTCGCGGTCCGGGTGGTCGGTCTGCACTTCGACGTGCAGCTGCCCCTGGCGCCGAGCGTCCGGCGCGACGACGGCACCGACGACGACGAGCCCTGACCGGTGTACGCGTCGTCGCCGTCCGTTGCGGCGCCGGCCGTGGCCGATCGCTCCCTGTGCACGACGTGGAACAATCGGCGGCGTCTTCGACGTTGGGATGAGGCATGGACATCATCGATCAGACCGAGCAGCACCGTTTCGTGGGTACCGAGGACGGTCACGAGGCCCAACTCGTCTACGAGGTCCACGGTGATCGCCTGCATCTCGTCCACACCGAGGTGCCCGAGGCGCTGGGTGGACGTGGCCTCGGCGGAAAGTTGGTGACCGCCGCGGTCGAACGGGCCGCAGCCTCCGGCGAGACCGTCGTGCCCGAGTGCCCCTACGCGAGGAGCTGGCTCGGCAAGCACCCCGACGTGGCCGCGAAGGTCACGATCGACTGGCCCGCCGACGACTGACGTCGGGCTCCACGACCGCTCGCCACGGGGCGATGTCGTCGCCCGCGACGCGAGGTGACCGGACCCGTCCTGGGTTGTCGGCGGTCGTCACGGTAAGTCCCGGCGGTGCGCCTTGCCACGACGACGGACGGACTTCTCACGGAGGCACCGTAGAGTCGGCTCGAAGGTGTGCCCCGCCGGCGTCCCGGAAGGCCCCCATGCACACTGATCCCACCCCCGCGGCCCACTCACCGACGATCCTGATCGTCACCGCAGGCATGGGCGGCGGGCACCTCGGCGCGGCGCAACAGCTCTCGACGCAACTGGAGGCATGCGGTTCCCAAGCGCCGCTGTTCGATCTGTTGGCGGGAATGCGCTGGGGATATGGCCGCTTCATCGCCGCGTTCTACCGGGCGCAGCTCCGCCATGCGAGGTGGAGCTACCGGGCCATCTACTCGCTCTGGCGGAAACGCCCCGACCGGCTCGCCGCCGCGAACGCCACCAACACCCGGATGGCTCGACGTGCGTTGTGCGACCGGATCGCCGAGGTCCGCCCCGACGCGATCGTCTCGACCTACAACCTCGCCACGCAGGTGCTCGGCGCTCTCATCGACGATGGGGCCGTCGACGTGCCCACCTACACGTTCATCACCGACTTCGGCGTGCATCCCTACTGGCTCCACGAGGCGATGTCGGGCTATGCCACGGTGCACCCGACCACGGCCGCGGCCGTGCGCACCATGACCTCGGCGCCGGTGGTGGCGACCGGCCCGTTCGTCGATCCGACGTTCGCCCCGGACTCCCAACGGCGTGCCGAGGCCCGGTCGACGCTGGGGATCGGCGCGGACGAGACGATGGCCCTGGTCGTCGCGGGCGCCTGGGGAGTCGGCGACGTCGAGGAGACGACCGCCGATCTCGACTCGGTGGGCGGGATCACCCCGGTCGTGGTGTGCGGCGACAACCCGCGGCTCGCCCGGCGACTGCGCCGGGTCGTCTTCGAGCCCGGGCACGTCCTCGGTTTCGTCGACACGATGCCCGCACTCATGGACGCCGCCGACGTGCTGGTGGAGAACGCCGGTGGCCTGACCGCCATGGAGGCGTTCGCATCCGACCTGCCCGTGGTCACCTACCGCCCCATCCCAGCGCACGGCACCGACAACGCCCGTGCCATGGCGGCGGCCGGGGTGACCCGGTACGCCCGCGATCGGGTCGACCTGGCAGCCGCGCTCCACATGGTCACCCGCACCGGCGCGGAGCGGACGGCGCTGCTCGACGCGGCCCGGGCCGTCACCCGGCCCGATGCGGCGACGGCGTTCGTGGAGCTGATCGACGGGTGCGGGCACCCCACGACACCTGCGGTCCGTGACCGCGTGCCCTCGGCATGAGGCGGTTGCTCGCGGCCGAGGTGGTGGCGCTCGGCGCGTTCGCTCAGGTCGCGCCGGCAGCCAGCTGGTTGGACCAACCGACGATTCGCCTCATGCCCCGGCTCAAGGGCGTCGGGAGGACGGGTCACGTGGCGATCACCTTCGACGACGGGCCCGATCCGCGGTCGACGCCGTACTTCCTCGACGAGTTGGATCGCCTCGGCTGGTCCGCGACGTTCTTCGTGCTCGGGTCGATGGTGCGCCGCGCGCCGACCATGCTCGATGAGATCGCCGCACGGGGCCACGAGATCGGCCTCCACGGCGACACCCACCGCAGCCACCTGCTGATGACCCCGGGCGCCGTACGGCGCGACCTCGAGGCGGGCAAGGACACCCTGGAAGACGTGCTGGGGCGGAGCCCCCATTGGTTCCGCCCGCCATATGGCGAGTTGTCGCTCGGCTCGGTGCTCGCGGCCCGCCGGCTGGGGCTCCGCCCGATCCTCTGGAGCGCCTGGGGCAAGGACTGGAAGCGCGGCGAAACGGGCGAGTCGGTGACCTCGACGGTGTTGCACGGGCTGCAGCCCGGCGGCACGGTGCTCCTGCACGGATCGGATTCCCAGTCGACGCCCGGTTCGTGGCACGCGACCCTGGCGGCGCTGCCCCTGCTCGCGGAACACCTCGAGTCAGTGGTGACGGTCGGTCCGCTGGCCGAACACTTCTGATCCGCTGCAACCGAGACCGGCGACGACCCCGTCGCCGGGCATCGCCCAACCCGAGCGCGCCGAGGTGGTCGGGTCCGGACCGGTCGTTTCGGCCTGCGTCGAATCCGTGCCCGTCGACTCGGTCGCGGTCTCCTCGGCGGTCGACTGGGCGAGGCGGATCGTGCTGATGATCATGGCGACGATCGTCGCGGCCAACAACACACCGGTGACGAGGCTGTCGACGTGGAGGTGTTCGTGCAGCAGGGCGACGCCCAGCACCCCGGCCACGAGCGGTTCGGCCAGCTCGACCGCGGGCAACGCGGAACGCAGATCGCCGACCTGGAACGCGCTCTGCATCATGAGGAATCCGATGGTGAGCGCAGCCGCCATCGTATAGACCTGCCAATGGCCGAGCAGGCCGAAGCCCTCGTGTGCGACCCGGTGGGCGAAGCCCTTCATCAGGGTGGAACTGACCCCGAACAGCATCCCCGCCGCGGCGGCGAGCGCCACGGCACGCCGGGTTGCCCGACGGCCGACGAGCACGCAGCCGATCACGAGCGCGGCGATGATTGCGAAGACCGGCGCCCATTCGCCCCACGGCTGCACCGCCACGCCACCGCTGGGATCACCGGCGACGAGGAACAGGCCGAGCGACACCACGAACAGCAACGCCCAGCCGAGGTCACGACGCGACAACCGGTGCGAACCCGCCAACGCGCCGATGACCAACGACAGCAGCAATGACGTCACGATCAGCGGTTGCACGAACACCACTTCGCCCAACCCCAGGGCGAGCACCTGCAGGCCGAAGCCGCCGAGGTCGACGCCGATCGCGAACCACCAGATCGGCTGGTGGGCGAGATGCCACAGCAACGTGAACCGGAGCGACGATTCGGGGGGCGCCTGTGAGGCCTTGCGTTGTTCGATGACGTTGGAGGCGGCGAAGCAGCACGCGGCCCCCAGTGCGGCCAATGACACCACGATGTGGTGAACGATCACGATTTCAGGACTATCACCGATCGCGTCGTTCAACCACCGATCCGCGCGATGCGTTGGCCGCGAACCGCGATGCGGGCGGCCGCCGGCGCCCTCGGGGAGGCCGAGGTCTCCCGGAGAGCGGTGCTACAGCTCACCCATCACGGCACGGGCGATCTCGTTCGCCGTCTGGGTTCCGGTGGGGCCCGACTGGAGGTTGGTGAGCACGATGAGCGTGGTGTCGGTGTCGGGATCGTGGCCCATGAACGACTGGTAGCCGGGGAGCGACCCGTCGTGGCCCACGTACGGCCCGAACGATGCGAGCGCCCATCCGTAACCGGCGGCGTCGGGCGAGCCGGGATCGGTCGAGGTGACGCTGGCGAGCCGGTCGGCCTGCAGGTCGTCGCCGAGCAGACCGCCGCCGACCAATCCTTCGACGTAATCGGCGAGGTCCGCGGCCGTCGAGATCGCCGCGCCGGCGGCCCACCCCCACGACGGGTTGAGCGTCGTGACGTCGTTGGGCAGCAGCTCACCGTCGAGCGCCGCTCGTCGTTCGTCGTCGGGCAGGGCGGCGTCGTCGACGGTCGATGCGTTGGTCCCGAACAGGTACCCGTGGGCGAACGGTTCGGGGATCGATGCGTCGTCGGTGGCCGGGAAGCTCGTCTCGTCGAGTCCGAGCGGTTCGTAGATCTTCTCGGCGAGCACGTCGGCGAGCGGTTCGCCCGTCACCTGCTCGACGATGAGACCCAGCAATACCGTGTTGGTGTTGGAGTAGTGGAAGCCGTCGCCGGGTGCGAAGTACGGATCCTCGGCGAGGCCGAGCGCGACGAGTTCCTCGGGGTCCCAGGCCTTGTCGGGGTCGTCGTCGAGGGTCTTGTTGAACGAGGCGAGTTCGCTGTAGTTGAACAGCCCGCTCGACATGTCGAGGAGCTGCTCGATGGTGATGTGTGCACCGTCGGGCACGTCGTCGCGGTAGTCCGACACGGGGTCGTCCAGGGCGAGTTCGCCGTCGTCCACGAGTTGCAGCACGACCGTGCCGACCATGGTCTTGGTGTTGGAGCCGATCCGGAAGTGGTCGTCGACGGTCACCGGGTCGTCTTCGCCGGCGACCCGGGTGCCGTAGGCCTGGGCGTACTCGCCTTCCGGCGTACGCACGAGTACGACGGCGCCGGGCACCGCCGATGCGTCCATGGCGGCCTCGACCGCGTCGTCGATCTCGGTTCCGAGCGCGTCACGAACCTTTGCAACCGTGGTGGTGCCTGCGGTCGTGCCCGGCGTCGTGGTCGTCCCGGCGGTGTCATCCGAACTCGAGCCGCAGCCGGTCGACGATACGACGAGCACGGCGGTCAGTGCGGTGATCGCCCATTTCCTCATGTCGGTGTCGCTCCCCTGATCGCGAACGGACGAGGCTAGTGGACGGACGAAACCCGACCCGACCGGTTCGATGCACGAGCGGGCTCGACGGTGATCTGGACGTATTTTCGTCCCGCGTGTCGAGACCCCGCACCGAGGGTCATTCCGCGTCGGCGGGCCGGGCATTGCAGCGCCGGAACCTCGCCGCCGAGGCGATCCGTCCGGCGCGGCTGCTGCACGACGAGGCCCGCGTCGCCTACCGAGCGGCGACACCTCGAGCGGCGAGCGCGCCGGTTGGGCGCACGCGGAAGTTGACGGGTCTTCCGTGGCGGGGGAGTTGGTTGCGCTGGACGGGACGGCCCACCCGCGCCCGCGTCCGCGACCGACCCGATCGACAAGGGGTGAACTATGCTCGGCCGGGCTCGACGAGGGAGTGGATCTGTGAAGCAGAATCGACTGGCGGTCGCTGCGGTGGTGCTCGCCCTCGCCGCGGGTCTGCTCACCGGATGCGACCACGGTGCCACGGTCCTGTCCGGCACGCTGTCGTTCGCCGGAGGCGGCCCCGTGCCGAAGGGGGTCACGGTCGCCGCGTTCGGCGACGCTTCCGATTCGATCGTCGCGATGACCACCACCGAGCCGGCGGGCGCGTTCACCTTCGGTGAGAACGACCTCGCTCCCGGCGACTACCGGCTGCGTTTCGGTGACGGCTCGTGGTGGCAGGATGCGTCCGGGTGGTCGTCGGCGACGGCGGTCACCGCGTCGAAGGCGTCCCCACCGGCGATCGAAGCGGAGATCCTGCCTCCGAGCGGCACCGTCGAGGGTACGGTCACCCGACGATCGGGCCGCCCCGTGGAGGGCGCCACCGTGAAGCTCGTCGACA
>JBDZVK010000179.1:3505-5941 GCA_040255725.1 Actinomycetota bacterium | reverse complement strand
TGGCGGCCGAACGCGAATGGTTCGAGAAGGACTACTACGAGATCCTGGGAGTGCCCGCGGATGCCGACGCCAAGGCGATCACCAAGGCCTACCGGAAGCTCGCGCGCGAGAACCATCCCGATGCGAACCCGGGTGACGCCTCGGCCGAGGACCGCTTCAAGGAGATCTCCGCCGCGTACGACGTGATCGGCGACGCCGAGAAACGCGCCGAATACGACGAGGTGCGCCGACTCGGGCCGATGGCCGGTGGGTTCGGCGGGTCCGGCGGCGGCGGCTTCCAGGGTGCGCCCGGCGGCTTCCGGTTCGACAGCAACGTCGGCGATCTCGGCGACCTGTTCGGCGGGCTGTTCACCCGGGGGACCGGCGCGCGCGGTGCGGCGAGTTCCCGACGGCGGCGCGGCAACGATCTGGAGGCCGAGATCCACCTGTCGTTCGCCGACGCCGTGCACGGCCTCACCAGCACGGTGCATCTCACCTCCGACGCGGTGTGCTCGACGTGCGGCGGCTCGGGCGCGAAGCCCGGCACCCAGCCCAAGGTGTGCACCACCTGCCACGGCCGGGGCGTGCTCGACGAGAACCAGGGCCCGTTCTCGTTCTCCCAGCCGTGCCCGGTGTGCAACGGCCGCGGGGTCGTCATCGAGGACCCGTGCCCGACCTGCCGTGGGCGGGGAATCGAACGTCGCCCGCGTGAGGTCAAGGTGCGAATTCCCGCCGGCGTCGCCGACGGCGCTCACCTGCGCCTCAAGGGACGCGGCGAGCCGGGAGCGAACGGCGGCAAGGCCGGCGATCTGCACCTGAAGGTGCACGTCGATCCCGACCGACACTTCGCCATGTCGGGCAGGAACCTGACCCTGACGGTCCCGGTCACCTTCGCCGAGGCGGCGCTGGGTGCCGACATCCGGGTGCCGACCATGGACGGCGAGCCCGTCACCGTACGCCTGCCGCCGGGCACGCCGAACCGTCGCACGTTGCGCGTCAAGGGCCGCGGCGTCAAGACCGACAAGGGCACCGGCGACCTGTTGGTCACCGTCGAGGTGGCCGTGCCTGCAAAACTGAACACGGAGCAACGCCGGGCGATCGAAGCGTTCGGTGAAGCCACCGAGGAATCGCCCCGTGCGGCCATCGACGCGCTGGTGAGGGAAGAGGAACCGGTATGAGCAGAGCAAAGCAGCAGGGCGTCTACGTGATCTCGGTCGCGGCCGAGCTCGCCGGGGTGCATCCCCAGACGCTGCGCATCTACGAACGGCGGGGGCTGGTCGAGCCGGCCCGCACCGCCGGCGGCTCGCGACGCTATTCCGACGCCGACATCGCATTGCTGCGCAAGATCCAGCAACTGACCAACGACGGGTTGAACCTCGTGGGGGTGCAACGGGTGCTCGAACTCGAAGCGCGGGTCGCCGGGCTCGAGTACGAGTTGGCGGCGGTACGTCGCTCCGCCGAGAAGGCGGTGGCCGACACGCACCGGCACTACCGGCGGGACCTGGTGCCGGTCAACCAGGCACTCGTGCGTTACGGCGGTGCGTCGAGGTGAACGCGGCCGTCTGACGTGTGTGGCCGCTCGGCCGCATCGGTCGGGCGCGCCGCGCCGCCCGGGTGCCGGTCGCACCTGCCGGCGCGACCGTCGATCGTCGGGTCACCGTATACTCGGCGCCCGTGTCGTCAACGGCCGTGTCGCGAGCTGACGGTTTCCGGGAGCCGCCCCGGCAGCCTCGTCGACCACCGGGGTTCGCGTGTCTGAGTTTCGTGTTTCCCGCCTGGAACGAAGAGGAGATGCTCGCCCAGACGATGACCGCCGCCACCGAGGCCGGCGGGCATCTCGTCGAGGCCGGTGAGATCGGCGACTACGAGATCGTGCTCGTCGACGACGGCTCGACCGATCGCACGGGCTCGATCATCGACGAACTGGCGGCGGGCGACGACCGGGTCGTGGCGGTCCATCACGGCCGCAATCGGGGGTTGGGCGCGGCGATCCGGAGCGGCTTCGACGCGGCGTCGGGCGACATCGTCTGCTACACCGACACCGACCTGCCCTTCGATCTGCTGCTTCTGTCCAAGGCGTTCAGACTGCTGCGGATCTACGACGCGGACATCGTGTCGATGTACCGGTTCGACCGCACCGCGGAAGGCCCGAAGCGCTACTGGTTCTCGCACCTGTACAACTGGCTCGTGCGCTACACGCTCGACGTGAAGCTGCGTGACGTGAACTTCGCCGGCAAGCTGATCCGGCGCGACGTGCTCGACCGGGTCGACCTGCGCAGCGAAGGGTCGTTCCTCGACGTGGAGCTGATCGCGCAGGCGCAGCGGCTGGGCTACGGCATCATCCAGTTCGGGGTCGACTACTTCCCGCGAACGCGGGGCGATTCGACCTTGGCCGCGCCGGGGGTGATCGTGAAGATCCTCTCCGAACTGCGTCGGGAACGTCGACGCCTGCGGGGC
>JBDZVK010000179.1:1899-3405 GCA_040255725.1 Actinomycetota bacterium | reverse complement strand
CTGCTGGTCGCCTCGGCGTGGTGGTACGGACGCGGGCTGTGGTTCTACTCCGACGAGTGGAACGTCATCGCCGTGCACCACTCGGGCCACTGGACCGAAGGCTTCAACGGTCAGTGGCTGTTCATCCCCACGTTGTTCTTCCGGGTCCTGCTCGAGATCTTCGGGCTGTTCACGTACTGGCCGTTCCGCCTCGTGGGTCTCGCCTGGTACACCGCGTTGATCGTCGTGTTCCACTCCTGGGCGCGTCGGCGGATACGGCCGGCGGCGGCGGCCCTCGCCGCCTTGGCGGTCGCGTGGTACTCCACGTCGTGGAACGTGGTCATGATGCCGCTGCTGATGAACTTCACGATCCCGTGCGTCATGCTGTTCGCGGTCTGGATGCTCCTCGACCGCGACGATCGCCGGAGCGACGGGTGGGCCGGGGGGTGTCTGCTGGTCGGGGTGCTGTCGTCGAACGTCGGCCTCGTGGTCTGTGTGATCATCGGTGTGGAGTTCCTCGTGTCGCGCACCCGGTGGCGGCGGTGGTGGATCTTCCTTCCCGCGGCGGTCGTGTGGATCCCGTGGTATCTGATCTGGTACGAACCGATCGGGAAGCGGGCCGCGGTCACCCACGCCGTGCACTGGGGAATCGGCCTGACCGAGAACTACGCGAAGGGGTTCTTCGCCGGGTGGCGGGCCGGGCAGTGGATCTGGCTGGCCGCGTTGATCGCGGTGGCGATTTGGGCCCTGTGGCAGCGCCGCTGGAACGCCCGCAGCATCGGGCTCGCGGTCGGTCTGGCGTTCTTCGTGGCCGGTGCGTCGTTCCGGGCGGCGGACTTCCACATCCCGATCCCTCCCGACCCGAACTGGTATCTGTGGTTCTACTCGGTGCTGGTCGCCGCGTTGCTCGTCGAGGTGGGGCGCGGTGAGCGGGTGCCGTTGTCGTGGCTCGGAGCCGTCGCGGTGGTCGTGGCGATCAGTGCCTCGCAGCTCCACGGATCCCTGGCCGACTTCCATTCGAACGGCCTGCTGTTGAAGCGCAATGCGCGGACCTGGTTCGCGGCGGCCGACGCGCTGGGCGACAAGGCGTCGCCCGATGCGACGATGACGGTCAACATCGTCCCGTTGCCGGTTGCGGACTACACGAGTCTGCGGCGCGACATGGGGTCGCTGGCGCCGGACGTGACCCTCGCCCAGCTCGGCGACGAGGGCACGCGCCAGACCGTCGACGCCTGGATGCTGAACCAACTCGGCGTCACGGTCGAGCCCGGTCCCGGCCCGCGGGACGTGTGCCGACCGGCGCCGGGTGCCGACGGGCCGTGGGGTTTGGGCCTGCCCGCCGGCGCCCAGGTGCGCGTCACGACGCACGGCCGAGCGGCCGATCTTCGCCTCCGGCGCTTCGCCGGGGACTTCTCTCCGACGCCGTTCGGCCGGGTCGAGCCGCACCAGCGGGTCCACTTCACGATTCCGTCCGATCACAGCACGCTGCCCTGGCATCTGCAGGTCGACGGTGGCGCCGACGTGCAG
>JBDZVK010000179.1:0-1799 GCA_040255725.1 Actinomycetota bacterium | reverse complement strand
TGCCGCTAGCACGCAGGGAGCAGGAAAGTTGACATGAGCGTTGTCAACTTTGACGGTGGTCGGTACGCTGGACGCATGGCGATCGATCCCAACCGTTGGACCCTGAAGACCCAGGAGGCGTTCGCCGCCGCGACCGAGGCGGCGCGTGGCGCGGCCAATCCCGAGGTCACTCCCGACCATCTGTTGGCCGCACTGCTGCGCCAGCCCGAAGGCGTGGTCATCCCGGTGCTCGAGGGCGCCGGCGTGGCGACCCTGTCGGTGCGCAATGCGGTCGACGACGCGGTGGCCAAGCTGCCGCGCGCCCACGGTGGGGCCGAGGCGCGGTTGGCCAAGACCCTGTCGGACCTGCTCGAAGCCGCCGACCGGAGCCGGGTCGAGCTGGGCGACGAGTACGTCTCGACCGAGCACCTCCTGCTCGCGTTCGCCGAGCTCGCCGCATCGGGCACGATTCCGGACCGGCTCGGCGTGGGACGCGAAGAACTGCTCGCAGCCCTCACCCAGGTGCGCGGCAACCACCGGGTCACCTCCCAGAATCCCGAAGAGGCCTACCAGTCGTTGGAGAAGTACGGAGTCGATCTGACCCAGGCCGCCCGTGAAGGCAAGCTCGACCCGGTCATCGGCCGCGACGAGGAGATCCGCCGCACCATCCAGGTGCTCAGCCGTCGCACCAAGAACAACCCGGTGCTGATCGGGGAACCCGGCGTGGGCAAGACCGCCATCGTCGAGGGCCTCGCCCGGCGCATCGTCGAGGGTGACGTGCCCAAGAGCCTCGAGAACAAGCGGCTCATCGCGCTCGACCTCGGGTCGCTCGTGGCCGGTGCGAAGTACCGGGGTGAGTTCGAGGAGCGGCTCAAGGCGGTGCTGAAGGAGATCACCGACGCCGAAGGCGAGATCATCACCTTCATCGACGAGCTGCACACGATCGTGGGCGCGGGCGCCGCCGAGGGGTCGATGGACGCCGGCAACATGATCAAGCCGATGCTGGCCCGTGGTGAGCTACGCCTGATCGGGGCGACGACGCTCGATGAGTTCCGTGCCTCGATCGAGGCCGACGCCGCGCTGGAGCGCCGTTTCCAGCAGGTGTACGTCGACCAGCCCACCGTCGAGGACACGATCGCGATCCTGCGCGGCCTGGCCGAGCGCTACGAGGTCCACCACGGGGTGCGGATCCAGGACGCGGCGCTGGTGGCCGCGGCGGTGCTGTCCGACCGCTACCTCACCGGACGGTTCCTGCCCGACAAAGCCATCGACCTGATCGACGAGGCCGCATCGAAGTTGCGGATCGAGATCGACTCGGTGCCCACCGAGATCGACGTGGTCGAGCGGCGCATCCGCCAGCTCGAGATCGAACGGGTCGCGTTGGCCAAGGAGGAAGACGACGCGTCGAAGGCACGTCTCGATGCACTGGATGCCGAACTGGCCGAGCTCGCCGAGCAGGCCACGGCGATGCGCGCCCACTGGCAGAACGAGACCGAGGCGATCGCCACGATCCGTGACCTCAAGGGCGAGCTGGAATCGCTGCGCAGCGAGGTCGAGCGGGAGCCCGACCTGGAGCGGGCCGCGGAGATCCGCTACGGCAAGATCCCCGAGCTCGAGGCCCAGGTCGCCGCGGCGACCGAACGGTTGAGCGAGTTGCAGGTCGACACCCAGATGTTGAAGGAAGAGGTCGACGAGGAAGACGTCGCCGAGATCGTCGCCAAATGGACGGGCATTCCCGTCTCGCGCCTGATGGAGGGCGAGGTCGCCAAGTTGGTGCGCCTGGAGGACACGTTGCACGAACGGGTCATCGGCCAGGACGA
>JBDZVK010000178.1:0-5986 GCA_040255725.1 Actinomycetota bacterium | reverse complement strand
CGACCCCGACGATCCCGGCCTCGGCGAGGTCGGGGCCATTGTCGGTGAACGCGTCGAGCACCGCCTGCACCGCATGGGTGTGGTCGGGGGCCGCCACCGGCCCGGACAGCTCGCTGCCGCCCGAGCGGTGGTGCAGCACCGCATCGTCGCGGCCGACCCGCTCACACAACCCCGAAGCCAGCACCTCATGGGAAGCGGTGTCGATCAGCTCGTACTTGATCGACGACGACCCGGCATTGAACACCAGCACCGTCCCGGTCATCCGTCGTCCACCACCGGCCAGGTTCGTCGCCGCGGTCACGGACCGACCCTAGAGGACCCCACCGTTCAGCCCCGCCACACGCCGGTTCGTCTTGGGTGCGGGTTCCGGACACCAGGTGTCCGGAACACGCACACAAAACGCGTCGCTGGTCAGGCCTGGGCGGCGGTGATCGCGACGGTGTTGATGATGTCACGCACGGTCGCACCCCGCGACAGGTCGTTCACCGGCTTGCGCAGCCCCTGGAGCACCGGCCCGATCGCGACCGCCCCCGCGGAACGTTGCACGGCCTTGTAGGTGTTGTTGCCGGTGTTCAGGTCGGGGAAGACGAACACGGTGGCCCGCCCCGCGACCGGCGAACCCGGCAACTTGGCCTCGCCCACGGCCACGTCGACCGCGGCGTCGTACTGCATCGGCCCGGCCACCGGCAGGTCCGGACGTCGTGAGGTGACCAGTTCGGTCGCCTTGCGGACCTTGTCGACATCTGCGCCCGAGCCCGATTCGCCGGTCGAATACGACAGCATCGCCACCCGGGGCTCCACGCCGAAGCGGGCTGCGGTGTCGGCCGAGGCGATCGCGATCTCGGCCAGTTCGGTGGCGGTCGGGTCGGGGATCACCGCGCAGTCGCCGTAGACGAGCACCCGGTCGGCCAGACACATGAAGAACACCGACGAGACCTTCCCCGTGCCGGGGACGGTCCTGATGATCTGGAACGCCGGGGTGATCGTGTGTGCGGTGGAGTGCGTCGCTCCCGACACCATTCCGTCGGCGTGGCCGAGCTGCACCATCATCGTCCCGAAATACGACACGCCCCGTACGATGTCGCGGGCCACGTCGACCTCGACGCCCTTGTGCGCCCGCAATCGGGCGTACTCGACCGCAAAGACTTCGAGCAGTTCCGAATCGCCCGGGTCGATGATCTCGGCCGCGGCGATGTCGACGCCGAGCGCGGCGGCCTTGGTGGTGATCTGGGCCCTCGGTCCCAACAGGACGAGGTCGGCGACCTGGCGCTCCAGCAGGGTCGAGGTCGCCCGCAGGATCCGTTCGTCGGTGCCCTCGGGCAGTACGATCCGGCGCCGCTGCGAGCGGGCGAGATCGACGAGTGCCGACTCGAACATCAGCGGGGTCACCACGTCGCTGGGCGGCACCTCGAGCATGCGGATGAACTGGTCCGAGTCGATGTGCTGTTCGAAGGTCGACAGCGCCACGTCGGTCTTGCGTTGGGTGCCGGTCGCCATGACCCCGCGGGTCTCGGCGACGATCTGCGCGGTCCGGAACGAGTCGTGCTCGGTGAGCAGGATCGGCAGGCGCTGGTCCATGCCGCGGATCAGCGCGGACACCTCGGGGCCGGGACGGTAGCCGCCGTCGAGCACGATGCCGGCGAGTGACGGCAACCCCGGCGTGGCATGGGCGGCGACCAGCGCGACGAGGACGTCGGACCGATCGCCGGCCACGATACAGAGCTGGTCGGGACGGACGCGGGCGAGGATGTGTTCGACGGTCATCGCGCAGATCCGGTGCTCGACGACCTCGCGGGCCAGCGCGTCGGGGTCGCCGAAGCACAACTCGGCGTCGAGCGCGGTGGCGATCTCGTCGAGCCGGGGCGCCGACAGCATCGCGACCTCGGGCAGCGCGTAGGAGGGCATGCCGGCCGGCTCCAGGGCCGCGATGACGTCGTCCAGCAGGTCGGGATCACACCGGTTCGCGACGACCCCGATGGTCGTGGCGTGCGCGTCGGCGAGCTCCGCGGTGGCGATGTCGACCACCTGTGCGACGTCGTCGGCGCTCCGCCCGTGCCCACTCACGGCGAGCACCACCGGCGTCCCCAGGTTCGCCGCGACCCGGCCGTTGAACGAGAACTCGGTCGGCCCGGCCACGTCGGTGTAGTCCGAGCCGACCACCACGACCACGTCGCAGGAGTCGTGCAGCGCGCGGTAGGCGCCGACGATGGCTTCCATGGCCGCGTCGGGGTCGCGGTGCACGGCGCCATAGGTGACGCCGATGCCGAGCCGGGGTGCCGGGGTGTCGCCGAGTGCGCCGACCAGCCGTTGGCCGAGCAGGTCGTCCGCCGGGTCGGCCGAGCGGACGACGGGGCGGAACACGCCGATCGTCCCCACCCGCCGGGCGAGCAGGTCGATCAGTCCCAGCGCGACGATCGACTTGCCCGTGGCACCCTCGGGCGCCGCGACGTAGACGCCTTTCGCTGATTGTTGGTTCATGGTTCGGCGGTTGGGGGCATCATGGCGGAGCAACCGAGCCTACCGACGCCATTCGTTCCGGCCGGGCCGTGTCGGCGGCTCGATCACGACTTTGCACCGTCGACCCGACTCCGGTGGGGAAAACGGTGCAAAGTCGTGCACGGGGCCAGGGGCCGGGATTGGAGCCGGACGGTCCGTCGTCCCGGCCAAGCAGCGTCTTTGCACGCTTGACCGGGCCATGCGCGTGGAAACCGTGCAAAGACGGGTACCGGGTCGTGGCGGGGGAGCCGTGTCCACCGTGATGTCACAGGGGCATGCGAGACTCGTCCCATGGCATTCGGACAATCGCTCGGGCCGCCGGCCACGCGGCGTCAATTGCAGGATCTGCTGGTGCTGTTGCAGGAGGCCGGGCACACCGACTTCCGGGACGCCCGCGGGCCGATGGGCTTCACCCAACGCCAGGGCAACGGCAAGTTCACCCGCGACGAGGCCGACACGTTCATCGCCGAGCTCACCGAAGCGGCCGAGCGTGCCGACGGCGACGGCGACGGCGACGGCGCAGGCGGGGCGAGCGAGGTCACGGGGACGGGCTCGACCCGGTCGCGGCCGTGCCGTGGGCCGGTGACCGCTGCCGAACGGACCGCCGCGACCCAGGCCCGCGCGGTCGCCAGGATCCCCTCCGAGATCCTCGCCGCGGAACTCCAGCGCCGGGGTTGGGCCGTCATCGAACCCTGAGGGGATGACTCGACGGTCGAACCGGGCCTCTGAGCACGACTTTGCACGGTTTTCCTCACTCACGCAGGGAAAGGCGTGCATAGACGGTGTCGAGGCTGGCGTCGGCCGGTGGTGAGTGTGCGAGCGAACCGTCGAGTGAGGTCGTATCGTCACCTGTCATGCGCTACGGGATCAACGGATCAGGTCGGATGCTCACCCACGGGGTCGCCGGGGTGCTCGACGACATCACCGCCGCCGAGAAGGCAGGGTTCACCAGCTACTGGGTGGCCCAGGTCGGCCTGATCGACGCGCTCGGCCTGCTCGGCGCCCACGGTGACACCGGATCGTCGATGGAGCTTGGCACCGCGGTGATCTCCACCTGGGAACGTCACCCCCACGCCCTCGCCACCCAGGCGCTGACCACCCAGACCCTCGTGGGCGACCGACTCGTCGTCGGCATCGGGCTCAACCACGAACCGATGGTCACCGGGTCGTTGCGCATGGCGTGGCACAAGCCGGTCCGCCACATGATCGACTACCTCACCATCCTCACCGAGCTGCTCGCGACTGGCGCCGCCGACCACCAGGGGGAGGCGTGGTCCTACACCGGTGAGGACCCCAAACCCTCCCCCGGCGTGCCAAAGGTGATGATCGCCGCGCTCGGCGAACAGATGCTGAAGGTCGCCGGCCGTCGGGCCGACGGCACGATCCTGTGGTGCGTCGGCCCCAAGACGATTCGTGACCACATCGCCCCGGTCATCACCGACGCCGCAGCCGCCGCCGACCGGCCCGCCCCGGCGATCGTGGCGTCGCTGCCGGTGTGGGTCACCGACGACCCCGCCCCGGGCCGGGCGTTCCTCGCCGAGATGCTCGCCAACTACGCGACGCTGCCCAGCTACCGCGCCATGCTCGACCGCGAAGGCGTGCACGGGCTGGGCGACCTGTCGATCGTGGGCAACGAGGAGTTCGTGCGCGACGCCCTGGGTGAGTTGGCGGCGAGCGGTGCCACCGACTTCACCGCGGTGCCCCTCGGCGGGAACCCCGACGAGGAGGCCCGGACGCTGGCCGTGCTGCGCGAAGCGATGACCGGCGGCTGAGACGGCGCCGTCGCCGTCGCACGCGGCGACGAGACGAGCAGGATTCGAGAAGCACCCGGCGGCGGGTCCTCGTAACGTGCCCACCATGACCTACGAAGTCGACTTCACCAACGTCTCGACGACCGGTCTCGAATCGTCGCCGCATGCCGAGGCGCTCGCCGGCCTGCGTGCGAACGAGGCCCGGTACTTCCACAACAAGTACGGCCACACCTTCACGGTCGAGGCGGCCGGCGACGTGCCCGAGATCGTCGACTACGTGCACCGGATCCTCGCCGAGGAACGCGACCTGCACATCGCGTCCAAGCCGCTCGAGGCCACCGAGTTCGAGGTCGACGGCATCCGCTGGGCTGAGGTGTTCTACGAGAGCGGCCTGGCGATCAACGTCCTCTACACGCTCGACGACGGCGGCAAGCGGGCCGTGGGCTTCAAGCTGTCGGACGGCATGGACGTGCCCGACGAACTCGCCGAGAAGTTCAAGTTCGCCCGGCAGCGCTCCAAGCTCGCCGGCACGATCCGGGGCTCGTTCTTCGTGATCAAAGGCGAATACTGACCAAGCGCCGGTCGGTGGTGGCGCCGACCGGGCCCGTCAGCTCGTGTGACGGACCTCGCCGGCGAGGCGGGTCTCGGAGACGGCGATGTGGCTGATCGTCGCGGGCTCGACGTTGGTCGGGTCGTCGTCCAACAGGACCAGGTCGGCGAACTTGCCGACCTCGATCGAACCGGTCTCGTCATCTGATCGGCACTGCCACGCCGCGTCGATCGTGACCGCCCGCAGCGCCGCCTCGACCGGGATGCATTCATCCGCGTTGAGCACCTCCCCACCCTCGGCCATGATCCTGGTCACCGCGTCCTCCACGTAGCGCAGCGGCTCGAGCGGGGTGACGTTCCAGTCGCTGTGCAACGAGATGCGCAGACCTCCGGCGAGCGCCGAGGCGCACGGGTCGTAGCGGTGCGCGCGCTCCGGGCCGAGCAGCCGATCGCGGAACGCCTTGCCCCACCAACGGATGTGGCCGATCAGGAACGACGGCGACAGGCCCAACTCGGCCATGGTGGCGATCTGGTCGTCGTGCAGGATGCTGCAGTGCTCGATCCGGTGGCGGTGATCGGCGCGGGGATGCGCGGCGAGGGCCTGCGCGTACGCCTCGATCGTGACGTCGATCGCGGCGTCGCCGTTGGCGTGCACCCCGACCTGCCAACCGTCCCGGTGCGCGCGCCGCACGACGTCGGTGAGCTGCTCGGCCGAGTAGTTCAGGCTGCCGCGGTCGTCGGTGCCCAGGTACGGCTCACGCTGAAAGCCCGACGAGCCCTGATTCGACCCGTCCGACCAGGCCTTGATGCCCTCGACCCGGAACCACTCGTCGCCGAAGCCCGGGGTGAGTCCCGCGTCCATCCAGGCGTCGTACAGGTTCGACACCAGCATGCCGCGGTAGCGCACGGGGGTGTCGGCGTCGATCACCTGCTGGAGCACGTCGAGATCTCGGGTGCCACGTGCCAGACCGATCCCACAGTCGTGCAGCAGCGTCACGCCCTTGGATGCCGCGTGCCACAGCAATTCACGGTGGCGCGCGGCGAGATCGGCCGCGTCGAGCGCCGGGGCGTGGCGCATGAACCCGGCGAGCGCCGCGGCCTCCTCGATGCGGCCGGTGGGCTCGCCGTCGGCGTCACGCGCGTAGCGTGCCGTGGGCGGATCCGGCGTGTCGCGGTCGACCCCGGCGGCG
>JBDZVK010000177.1:0-6001 GCA_040255725.1 Actinomycetota bacterium | reverse complement strand
CGGCGGCCTCGACGGCCCGCTCGGCGATGTCGTCGAGGGTCATCAGGTACGGCCGACCCCGCAGGTTGAGCGACAGCGGGCCCTTCGAGAAGCCACAGAACCGGCACTTGAACGTGCACACGTTCGTGTAGTTGATGTTGCGGTTGTGGACCCAGGTCACGTCGTCGCCGACGGTCCGACGGCGGAGCTCGTCGGCCACCGCGGCGACCCGCGCCACTTCGGGGCCCCGGGCCGAGAACAGGGTGACGATCCGGTCCTCGTCGACGCGCTCGCCGTCGAGCACCGAGGCGAGGACCTCGTCCACCGGGCCTCCGACGACGGGAACCCCGGCAGCGACGGGCGGGGCGTCGGGCCCGACGAGCGTCGGCGGCTCGGCGTCGGCGCCCGAGTACCACGCGGTGTTGCGATGACCGACCTGGACGACATCCGCGCCACTGCCCGCATCGATCGCCGCCGCGATCTGCTCGGGGAACACCGCGCCCGGGTCGTCGCGGGCGAGCCCCTCGGCGTCGGAGCGGTCCATCACCGCGAACCGGTTGGCCTCGTCGAGCCACCGCTCGGGTCGCAACACGAATGACGGGTGCACGGTGAGGCGGGGCGCGAGCACATGACCGGCAGCCTCGGTGACCTCGCGTAGTCGATCCAGTGCCGGCCAGGGCCGCTCCGGGTTGACGTGGTCGGCCGTCACCGGCGAGACGCCGCCCCAGTCGTCGACGCCCGCGTCGAGCAGGTGTCCGAAGTCGTCGGACAGGTTCGGTGGCGCCTGCACGTGCACGTCGGCGGGCAGGATGATCCGCGCCAGCGCGATCGTGTCGGCATACACGTCGGGATCGCAGGGCTCGGCCCGGTGCATCGCCGTGCCGGGTTTGGGCAGAAAGTTCTGGACGATGACCTCCTGGACGTGGCCGTGACGCAGGTGGGCGGCCGCGATCGCCCGCAACGCGTCGACACGGTCCTGGGCCGACTCGCCGATGCCGACGAGGATCCCGGTCGTGAAGGGGATCGCCAGCTCACCCGCCGCGTCGAGGGTGGCGAGCCGTCGTTCGGGTGTCTTGTCGGGGCTGCCCCGGTGCGCGGCGAGCTCGGGGTTCAGCGACTCGATCATCATGCCCTGGCTCGGTGAGACGGGACGGAGGAGCGCGAGCTCGTCGCGGTACAGCGCACCGGCGTTCGCGTGGGGGAGCAGACCGGTCTCGGTCCGCACCGCTTCGGCCGCGGCCGCCACGTAGTGGATCGTCGAGTCGTAGCCGTGGTCGCGGAGCCATTCGGCGGCGACGGGATACCGTTCCTCGGGGCGCTCTCCGAGAGTGAACAGCGCCTCGTGGCAGCCCGCCTCGGCGCCCCGCGTCGCGATCCGCAGCACCTCGTCCAGGTCGAGATAGGGGTGCTCCAGCCGGGCGGGCGGTTGGGCGAACGTGCAGTAGCCGCACCGGTCGCGACACAGCATGGTGAGCGGGATGAACACCTTGGGGGAGTACGTGACCCGGGTGCCGAAGGCCGCGTCCCTGATCGCCCGAGCCTGCGCTCGGAGCTCGTCGGACGGGATGGCAAGGAGCGAGTCGTGCATGAACCTGGACCCTACCGCCACGATCGGCCGGGGCGTCAGCGACGGGCCGGCCCGTCAGGTCAGGTGTTCAGCATCACGCCCAGCCACAAAGCGCCGATCGCCGACAACGAGGTGAGGGTGCCCCAGACCGCGAGGCCGAGCGTGGACTTCGATCGCTGGTGCGCGAACGCCGACACGCCGGAGAGCCCCACGACGACCACCTTGACGACGAGGGTGGTCCGCCAGGCGGTGTCGGCGGTGTGGAACCCCCGGGTCGCCGCGACGTTCCACAGCCCCGTGGCGACCAGCACCGCGAACGCGGGCCAGGCGAGTCGGTTGAAGCGTCGGGCGAGCGTCTTGGGAAGGGTCGGGTCGATCTGCCGTGCCCCGGGGACGAGGCCGGCGAGGGTGAGCTGGCCACCGACCCAGATCGTCGCCGCGATGATGTGGACGAACAGTCGCGCGGTGTTCCAGTCGACCGGTTCCATCGTGCGTGCCGTCGTCCGTTCTCCGAAGATGGTGGTGAGGTGTCGATCAGCGTTCGGCGAGACCGGCCAGGACCCGGCTGGCGCTCATCCGACGGTCGTCCGCCCGAGGCCCGTGCTGCGGTGTGGTACCGAGGCCGAAGGCCGCAAGGGTCGACACGGCACCGATCAACGGGCGCAGACTCCTGGGCGGCGGGAAGTACTCGTCCTCGTCGGTCAGGTGCACCTCTTCGACGCCGTCGCGGGGGGCGAGCACGTCGATCACCTCGGTCACCAACTCGTCGGGGGCGGATGCGCCGGCGGTCACCCCGACCGTGCCGGTCAGATCGTCGGGCAACTCCGCGGCGCCGTTGACCCGCAGCACACGCGGGCAGCCCTCGTCGGCCGCGATCCGGGCGAGGGCGCGGGTGTTCGACGAGTTCTCCGACCCGATCACGATCACCGCGTCACAGCGGTGCGCCATCTCGATCAGGGCGTCCTGCCGGTTGGTCGTCGCGAAACACAGGTCCTTGCGTCCCGGCATCCACATCTCGGGGAAGCGTTCGTGGGCGTGCGCGGCGAGCAACGCCCAGTCGTGCTGGCTGAGCGTGGTCTGGGTGAGCAGGGCGACCGGGCCGTCGAAGTCTTCCAGGGCATCGATCTCGGCGATCGACTCGACCTGGTGGATCCGTCCCTCGGGCGCCTCGGCGACGGTGCCGATCGCCTCCTCGTGCCCCTCGTGGGCGATGTAGATGATGTCGAAGTCCTTCTTCGCGCGGGTGCGGACCTCGTGGTGGACCTTGGTGACCAACGGGCAGACCGCGTCGACGACGAAGCCACCCCGGGCGTTCGCGCCGGCGACGACCTCGGGAGCCGAGCCGTGCGCCGACAGCATCACCGGCGCGCCGGCGGGCACCTCGGCGATGTCGTCGACGAACACCACACCACGCTCCTCGAAACGCTTCACGACGATCGCGTTGTGGACGATCTGGTGATAGCAGTACACGGGCGGCTCGAACGCGCCCACCATCCAGGCCAGCGCCTTGATCGCCATCTCGACGCCCGCGCAGAAACCTCGGGGCGCGGCCAGCAAGACCCGGTCGACGTCCATGCACCGCAGGCTACTGTGCCCCGCTGGGGGCCGAGCGTGTCGGATCGGTCACACCGCAGACCCGGACCACCGCCCACGGGAGGCCACGTGCAACAGATCTCGACGACGATCGCCGAGTCGACGCCCCTGCACCGCCGGGCGCGCAAACCCGACCCGGGCGCTCCGAACGTGGTGGTGATCGTGCTCGACGACGTCGGTTTCGCCCAGCTCGAACCCTTCGGGTCCGACATCGCCACCCCGGCGATCTCGTCGTTGGCCGACCGCGGCCTGCGCTACCGCAACCATCACGTGACCGCGCTGTGCTCACCGACCCGGGCGGCGATGCTCACCGGTCAGAACCACCACGCCGTGGGGATGGGTTTTCTGCCCGAGGTACCGATCGGTTTTCCCGGCTACACCGCCCGCATCCCTCCCTCGGCCGTGGCACTGCCGAGGCTGCTGCGTGACGCCGGGTACGCCACCTTCGCGGTGGGCAAGTGGCATCTGGCGCCGCGGTGGGAGGTCTCCGCGTCGGGACCGTTCACCCAGTGGCCGCTCGGGCTCGGTTTCGAGCGTTACTACGGCTTCCTCGCGGGCGACGCCAACCAGTATGCCCCCGAGCTGGTGCATGACAACCACCTCGTCGGTCCGCCAGGGGACTGGCGCGACGGCTACCACCTCACCGAGGACCTGTGCGACCGGGCGTTGGGGTTCGTCCGCGACGTCCACCAGGCCACCCCGGGCAAGCCGTTCCTGTTGTGGTTCGCGACCGGTGCCCAGCATGCACCGCACCAGGCGCCGACCGAGTGGATCGAGAAGTTCCGTGGTCGCTTCGACGACGGCTGGGACGCGTGGCGCGCACGGATCGTCGACCGCCAGCAGGCCTCGGGCATCGTGCCTCCGGGCACCACGCCGAGCGACCGGCCGTCGTGGGTCACCCCGTGGGCGGATCTCGACGCGGACCGTCGGCGATTGTTCTCGCGGATGATGGAGGTCTACGCCGGGTTCCTGGCCCACACCGACGCGCAGATCGGCCGCCTGCTCGCCGGGCTCGAGTCGATGGGCCTCGACGACGACACCCTCGTGTGGTTGTGTTCGGACAACGGGGCGAGTGCCGAAGGTGGTCCGCACGGTTCGTTCAACGAGTTGCGTTTCACCCACGACCGTCTCGATGACGTCACCGAGACCATCGGCCTGCTCGACGAGTTGGGTGGACCCCGCTCCTATGAGCACTACCCGTGGGGATGGGCCTGGGCCGGGAACACCCCCTTCAAGCTCTGGAAGCGCTTCACCTGGTTGGGTGGCGTGCGGACCCCGCTGATCGTGCGCTGGCCGGCCCGCATCGGCGCCGACCAGGCCGGTCGGATCCGCGACCAGTTCTGCCACGCCGTCGACGTGCTGCCCACGATCCTGGATGCGACCGGCGTGGACCGTCCCGGGACGATCGACGGGGTCGACCAGCGACCACTCGACGGCGCGAGCATCCTCGACACGCTCGATGATGCGGCCGCCCCGGCGCCGCGTCGGAGCCAGTACTTCGAACTGCTCGGCTCCCGGGCGATGTACCTGGATGGCTGGAAGGCCACCACCGACCACGTCGGTGCGCAGATGACCGTCGAACAGGAGCTGGTCATCGGTTCGCACCGCTTCGCGGACGACCGCTGGCACCTCTACCACCTCGACGACGACTTCGCCGAGGTGCACGACCTCGCCGACGACCACCCCGAGAAGCTGGCCGAGCTGCAACAGGCCTGGTGGACGGCGGCGGGCAGGAACCAGGTGCTGCCCCTCGACGACACGTTCACCGGCAGGAGCGTCGCGCTGGAGGCGAACCCGTGGCCGTCGGGGTTCTCGATGACCTACCGTCCCGGCGGTTCACCGGTCGCCGAGGACTTCCTGCCACCGATGGGCCCCGGCTTCACGATCGTGGCGCGCGTGTCGTGCCCGTCACCGGGCGCCTCGGGGATCGTCGCGGCCCTCGGCGACTGGAACAGCGGTTGGGGGATCTGGCTGCTCGAGGGTCGTCCCTGCGCACACATCCGCCTGTTCGGTCACCCCCACGACCTCGCCGGTGCCGATCCGCTCGGTGCCGGGGAGCACGAGATCGCCTTCGAGTACCGCCGGCTCCGACGCGGGGGAGGGCCGCTCCGTCTGTTCGCCGACGATGTGGTCGTGGCCGAGGGCGCGCTCGACGACGACCTGCCGTTCCGGTGGCAGATCGGCGGCGCCGGCCTGCGCCTCGGCCACGACGAAGGCCTGCCCCTGAGCGACGCGTTCGAACTGCCCTTCGACTTCGACGGCGCGGTCGCCGAGCTCGAGATCCAGAGCCACGCGCTGGCGCGACCGGATCTGGACGACCCCCACCTGCACCGTCTCATCGCCCGCGAATAGCCCCGACCGTTGGCCGGGGTGGCGGAACCTCTAGCGTTGACGTTTCGCGAACCGAGCGGTCGTCCCGCCGCGCGAACGCCATTCAGCGATGCCGACGACACCGATGCCCGAATCCGAGCCCTCCCCCGACCGCCGAGTCCCGGTCGTCGCCATCGTCGGTCGCCCCAACGTGGGCAAGTCGACGTTGCTGAACCGGATGATCGGTCGGCGCGAGGCCATCGTCGAGGCGCGGCCCGGGGTCACCCGCGACCGAAAGGACGTCGAATGCGACTGGAACGGCTACCCGTTCGTCGTGGTCGACACCGGCGGTTGGATGCCGCACGGCGACGCCCTCGACGAAAAGGTCTCCGCGCAGGCCGAGCAGGCGATCCTGGACGCCGACCTGGCGCTCCTGGTCGTCGACGCCACGCTCGGCCCCGGCGACGACGACGCTCAGATCGCGCAGCTGCTGCGCCGACGGGGCGGTCCGGTCGTGGTGGTCGCGAACAAGGTCGACGACGCGCTGCACGA
>JBDZVK010000176.1:4789-6018 GCA_040255725.1 Actinomycetota bacterium | reverse complement strand
GGCGGGGCACCGTGCAAGGCTCTGGTCGATGGCAAGGTTCGCATCGTTGGTCGCTGCCGCACTGTTGGTGGTGGGCGTCGCCGGGTGCGGATCGTCGAACGATTCCGCATGCGGGCCCGTCGTCCACGACCCGCTCGACCCCGGGTCGGGCGTCCACGTGCTTCCCGGAGCGCCCACCCCCTCGTACCTCGTGAACCCTCCGACGTCGGGGGCGCACCAGCCGGGCCCGTCGATCGACGGCCCGGTCCGCAAACCGATCGCGCCGCAACTCCAGGTCGGGGTGCTCGAGGAAGGGCGGGTGCTGATCCAGTACAGGGGCATCTCCGACGCCGACGTCGCGAAGCTGGAGGCGCTCGACTCGGACCAGGTCCTGGTCGCGCCGGCGTCGTCGCTTCCCGGCGACACCGCGGTCGCCGCCACGGCATGGGTCACCCATCAGAACTGCCGCGTGGTCGATGTGGGTGAACTCGAAACCTTCGTCAAGCACTTCGCGGGCAAGGGACCCGGCGGTCACTGACCGTTCCCCGACCCGAAGCGTTCGAGCAGCGCCGGCACCCCTCCGGCCGGAACCGGCAGCGAATACCGGAACCCCTGCACGAACCGACAACCCATTTCGCGGAGCCGCATCTCCTGCCCCTCGGTCTCGACGCCTTCGGCGATCACCTCGAGTCCGAGGGTCGTGGCCAACGCGAGCACCATCGCCACGATCGCGGCGTCGTCGGCGCTCCGATCGATCCCCGAGACGAACGACCGGTCCACCTTGATGCCCCGGAACGGGAACCGGCGCAGGTAGGTGAGCGACGCATAGCCGGTTCCGAAGTCGTCGAGCACCAGTCCCACACCGGAGTCGGAGAGCAGGCGGAGGTTCTCGACGGTCGGCGCAGAGCCCGACAGCAACACCGACTCGGTGATCTCCATGGCGACCCGTTCCACCGGGATGTTCGATGCGACGATGCGCTCCAGTACGCGATCCACGTAGCCCACCGTGTCGATCTGACGCGCCGAGAGGTTCACGTGGAGGTCGAGGCCCGGCCAGTCGGCGGCCACCTCGAGTGAACGCTCGAGCACCACGTCGCCGAGGTCGCCGATGAGTCCGGCCGTCTCGGCGATGGGGATGAACTCGACCGGCGGCACGAACCCGCGCTCGGGGTGTCGCCATCGTGCCAACGCCTCGAAGCCCATGAGTCCGCCGGTCCGCAGGTCGATCATCGGCTGGTAGTGCACGCCGA
>JBDZVK010000176.1:0-4689 GCA_040255725.1 Actinomycetota bacterium | reverse complement strand
CGGCCGATCTCGACGAGGAACCGGTCGCCGTGTCCGTGCCCGAGACGGTCGTTGAACTCCTTGAAACGGTCGACGTCGCAGTACAGCACCGCCACCAGTCGATCGACCGGCCCACTCTGGGTGATGGCCCGCTCGAGTTCCGCGAGGAAGGTCTCACGGTTCGCCAGTCCGGTCAACGAGTCGTGCGTGGCACGGTGAGCGAGGCGGGCCAGGTCGCGGGCGCGTTCGATCGCGACGCCGGCGAGCGACGCGGCCAACTCGCTCCAGTCCCCCGCGCCGGCGAGTGCCGGGTCGAGGGGGAAGCGTGAGGTGTCGTACACCGCGAGCACGCCGACCACCTCGTCATGGGTGTGCGTCACCAGCGGGATCAGATCGACGGCGCTCGCACCGAAGCGCGCGGCCACGGGGTCCGAACCACCGTCGGCGGCGTCGTCGGCGAGGCGCCATCGTCGCTCGGGCAGGCGGAAGGTCTGTACCTCGGGGGTGTGGTCCGGGCAGGGGTCGAAGTCGTCGAGTTGCACACCGGACGTCTTCGGGTGGACCGGGTGCAGCCGTCCCTCGGCGTCGGCCAACCAGGCGACGCAGTACTGACCGGGAGCTCCGGTCTCGCGCAGTCTGCAGACCTGCGTGAGCACCGTCTCGACGGCTTCGCCGCGGGCGATCGACTCGAAGACCCGGTGCTGTTCACGTCGGCGGTCGTCTTCCTCGCGACGGTCGACGATCGCCAACATGGTGCCGGCGAAGCCGATCAGCGGCTCGTAGCTCCCGACCGAATCCACTGCCGGTGGGCCGTCGAAGGTGAGACCGAACAGGCCGGTCGGTCGACGGCCGGGACCGATCCGGATCCACACGAATCCCCGCTCGGTACCCGCGACGAGGTTCTCGACGTCGGTCGACGCCTCGGGGCCCAGAGCGTCCAGATCGGGGACGATGAGCACCGGGTCCCGTGCGAGTCGTCGGGCGGCCCACGGAAAGTAGCCGGGACCGCCCCGTGAGGTGCCCGGCGGCGACCGACGGACGTCGGTGGCGCGCCACTGGCAGACGGTTTCGACGTGATGTGGCCCCTGGAAGCGGTCCAGAAACGCCGCCGAAGCCCCGAACGAGAACGCGATCTGCTGCATGACGGTCGTGAGGACCTCGTCGAGTTCGGACCCGGTTCCGTCGACGTCGATCAACATCTGGAGAAAGTCGTTGATCGCCGCTTCGAGGCCGGCTCGCCACTCACCCCGTCGTCGCGCCTCCTGGTCGGCGGTGCGGTCCCGGGTGATCCAGATCACTTCGTCGCGGCCGCACGGCGCACAGCGTCCCTGGAACTCCAGCATCCGGGTCTTCGTCGGCACCGTGAAATCGACCGACTCCGGTTCGCCGGAGTCCAGGCAGCGGCCGACGGTCGCGAGGATCAACTCGGTGACGTCCGGCGGGACGAAGTCGTCGACGGCGTCGGCCGTTCCGGCCGCAGTGGCCGTGAGCGATGCCAGATCGTCGCCCAGGTAGAGTCCCCGAACCCGGCCGTCCCGGTGGAGACGCGACACGGTCTGATCCGACAGCATCAACAGGGCACGGGTGGAAGCGGTGTCGGGGATGCCGAGTCGGCCGAGCGCCGCACCGATCATCTCGGACTGTTGCAGACTCGATTTCGACACCCTCTCCCGCTTCCCCGTCCGCTTGCCCGTCTGCTTCCCAGTCTTCGAGTCCGACGTCGTGCCCGGAGCGGGACTTGAACCCGCAAGCCCTTTCGGGCAATGGTGTTTGAGACCATCGCGTTTGCCAGTTTCGCCATCCGGGCGCAGCGCATGACGCCTTGATCATCTGGAGCCTAATCGGCCATGAACCGGCGACGAATCCGACTTGCTGCAGGCGCCGTGCTCGTCGCGGGAGCCGTCAAGGTGGCGCGTGACGCCGCCGTCGCCAGGAGTCGGTCCCGCTACCCGCACATCATCGATCCGGACGCATCCTCGGCGCCGATCGGTGGTGCTACCGCGACTCCAACTCCTCGAGGGCGGCCAGCAACTCGACCGGCGTGTCCTTGGGACTGATCTTGGGCCACACCTGCACGACCTTGCCGTTGGGGCCGACCAGCACCGCCGAGCGGATCACCCCCATGAACGTTCGACCGTACATGTTGCGTTCACCCCAGGCCCCGTAGGCCTCGAGCACCTTGTGGTCGGGGTCGGACAGCAGGGTGAATCCGAGACCGTACTTGTCGTCGAACTTGGCGAGCTTCTCGGGCGGATCCGGGCTGATCCCGACGATGACCGTGTCGCCGACCTCGCCGGCGACGTCGCGCAGCCCACACGCCTGGGTCGTGCAGCCGGGCGTGTCGGCCTTCGGGTAGAAGTAGACGAGTACCGGGCGTCCCTTGAACGACGACAGGCGGACCTTGTCGCCCTGTTGGTTCGCGAGGTTGAATGCCGGGGCGCGGTCGCCCACGGCCAGAGTCGTTCGTTCGGCAGCCATGGAAGGGAACGGTAGCGTTCCGGCGTGAGCGGAAGCGGCTACCTGATCGCACCCGAGGCCGGTGAAGGGCGCGGCGTGCTCGTGCTGGGGTCGTGGTGGGGACTCGGCGAGGGCCTCCGCGGGATCTGCGACCGGCTCGCCGACCGGGGCTTCGTCGCCCTCGCGCCCGACCTGGTGGGTGACGGCCGCACCACCGACGATGCGGACGAGGCGCGCGCCTGGCTCGCCGAGCGCGACATGGACGTCGTGGCCGACCTGGTGCGGTCGTCGGCGACCCTGCTGCGAACCACAGCGGTCACCCCCGACGCGCCGATCGGTGTGGTCGGGCTGCAGATGGGCGCGTCGTGGGCGCTGTGGCTGGCCTCACGCAGTCCGGAAATGGTCGATGCGGTCAGCTTCTTCTACGGCTCCCAGGAGGTGGAGCGGCTCGATCTGGACTGTGCCGTGCAGGGCCACTTCGCCGAGTTCGACGACCTCGTACCCGACGACGACAAGGTGCTGCTCAGCGCGGCGCTGCACCTGGAGTGCGCCGAGGTCGAATGCTTCGACTACCCCGGCACCTCGGCCGGGTTCGCCGAGCCCGGCGTGGCCTACGACGCGGAGGCCGCAGCGCTCGCGTGGGAACGGACCGAGGCGTTCCTCGATCGGCACCTCCGCCGATAGCCTCCACGCCCATGCGTCGCCGTGCCTGGTTCGTCGTGGCCGTGTCCACCGCCACCGTTCTCGCCGGATGCTCCTCGGGCCCGGATGCCACCACATCCACCACGATGGTGACCACGACCACGTCGACCAGCTCCCTGCCGCCCACGACGACCGAACCCGCGAAGGCGACCGGCTCGGCCGCGACGAGCGACGATGCGGCCGCGGTGCTGGTCGCCGCGTGGCAGCACGACGACCGCGCCCAGGCGGCGACCATCGCCGACGCGATCGCCGTGATGGGAATGTGGGCAACCCCGAGAGAGACGATCAACCGCCGAGGTTGTACGACCGACGACTCGCTGCCCGAGGGTGGCTGTGTCTACCGAACGCCCAGCGGCCTGGTGCAGATCAACACCGAGAAACGTCCGCAGGGGTGGGTCGTGACCAGCGCCGTGTACGACCCGCTCGACAACGGCAACGAAACGAGCGGGAATGCGCCCGATGCGCCGCCACCGACGACGGCGCCGCCGGTCTCCTCCGCGCCGACCAGCAGCGCCGCGCCGGTCAGGTGACCTGGTCGATCGCCTTGCGCAGTTCGGCGACGAACGCGCCGGCTTCGTCGACCGATGCCCCTTCGAGGAGCCGTCGCATGATCGCCGAGGCCACGATCACCCCGTCGGCGGTGGCCGAGACGGCCGCGGCCTGCTCGGGCGTGGCGATCCCGAACCCCATCAACGCGGGAAGCTCGGTGGCCTGGCTGATCCGTCGGGCGAGCACCGCCGAGTCGGCCGATACGTCGGCCCGCTCACCGGTGACGCCCATCAGGTTCACGCCGTAGACGAAGCCCGACGCGGCGTCACAGACCCGCGCCAGGCGGTCGTCGGGCGTGACCGGCCCGACCAGCCCGACCGTTTCGATGCCGTGCGCCGCGGCCGCGTCCCACCACGGGCCGAGTTCCTCGACGGGCACGTCGGGGAGGATGATCCCCCGCACCCCCGCCGCGGCCATCTCGGCGGCGAACCGGTCGAGGCCGACGTGCAGTACGAGGTTGTAGTACGTCATCACCACGACCGGGATCGGCCACTCCACGGTCGCCAGATCGGCCAGGATCCCCAGCGGCGTCGCGCCCCGCTCAAGCGCCACCGACGAGGCGGCCTGGATGGTCGTGCCGTCCATGACCGGGTCCGAGAACGGGACGCCGACCTCGATCACGTCGGCGCCGGATTCGACGTACACCGACATGACATCGAGCCAGTCGCCTCGGAGCTGTCCGGTCACGAACGGCCCGAGCAGCTTGTGCCCGGCAACGCGGCGCGCCGACAGGTACTCCTCGACCGCGACGCCGCGTGGCTCACCCATCGTCGGCCCCGGGAACCGCGCCGAGGATGCGGGCCACCTGCGCGACGTCCTTGTCGCCACGGCCGGACAGGTTCACGATCACGGTCTTCCCGGCGAGTGCGGCCCGTTCGCGGCTCACCCACGCCAACGCATGCGCGGATTCCAGCGCCGGGATGATGCCCTCGGTGCGGCTCAGCAACTGGAACGCGTCGAGCACCTCGGCGTCGGTGACCGGCTCGTAACGGGCCCGCCCCG
>JBDZVK010000175.1:3766-6055 GCA_040255725.1 Actinomycetota bacterium | reverse complement strand
CTCGAGGGCTGCACCGCCCCCCAGCGTGACAACAACCAGCTCCACGCCGCGGTGGTCGAGATCCTCGCCATGGACGACGCGGACGTGAAGTACTCCACGGTGCAGAACTGGTATCCGGGCGACGCCGAAGGGCGCGGTGGCATCCACAACTTCGTCACCAAGCGGGGCAAGGCGCTCGAGAACGCGAAGATCTCGTGGACCCAGGTCGAGACCGGGTCCGCGATCACCTGGAAGTACCCGAGCGTGATCCTCTCCGGCGACAACTCGGTCGGCGAGTTCTACTCGGTGGCGCTCACCACCCACCACCAGTGGGCCGACACCGGCACCAAGATGACCCACATCGGCAAGAACACCTCGTCGACCATCGTGTCGAAGGGCATCTCGACCCACGTCGCCCAGCAGGTCTACCGCGGCCTGGTCAAGATCATGCGATCGGCCGAAGGTGCCCGCAACCACACCCAGTGTGATTCGCTGCTGATCGGCGATCGCTGCGGCGCGCACACGTTGCCGTACATCGAGGTCAAGAACTCCTCGGCGCAGGTCGAGCACGAGGCGTACACCTCGAAGATCGCCGAGGACCAGCTCTTCTACTGCCGCCAGCGGGGCATCTCCGAAGAGGACGCCGTGTCGATGATCGTGCACGGCTTCTGCCGTGACGTGTTCAAGGAGCTTCCCATGGAGTACGTGGTCGAGGCCCGCAACCTTCTCAACATGAAACTGGAGGGCAGCGTCGGATGAACCTGCTCGAGATCGAAGGGCTCACCGCCACCATCGACGGCAATCAGATCCTCAGGGGTCTGGACCTCGCGCTCCCCGCGGGCGAAGTGCACGCGATCATGGGTCCGAACGGGGCGGGCAAGTCGACGCTCGCGCACGTGCTCGCCGGCCGGGAGGAGTACGAGGTGACCGGGTCGGCGCGCCTCGCCGGCGAGGACCTGCTGGCGATGAGTCCCGAGGAGCGGGCCGTGGCCGGATTGTTCCTGGCCTTCCAGCACCCCGTCGAGATCCCGGGTGTGGGCAACTCGTATTTCCTGCGCACCGCACTGAACGCCGTGCGCGCCGCACGGGGCGAAGATCCGCTCGACGCGATGGACTTCATGGCCTACACCAAGGAACGCATGGCGTTGGTCGAGATGGACGCGAGCTTTCTGAGCAGGTCGGTCAACGAGGGCTTTTCCGGCGGCGAACGCAAACGCAACGAGATCCTGCAGATGGCGATCCTCGAGCCACGCATGGCGATCCTCGACGAGACCGACTCGGGGCTCGACATCGACGCGGTCCGCATCGTCGCCCACGGCGCCAACACCCTGCGCGCCCCCGACCGGTCGATGCTGGTGATCACCCACCACCAGCGTCTGCTCGACGAGCTGGTACCCGACGTGGTGCACGTGCTGGCCGAAGGGCGCATCGTGCGCTCCGGTGGCCCCGAACTGGCCAAGGAGCTCGAGACGAGCGGCTACGTCGGGCTCGAACTCGAAGGGGTTCGGTGACCGCCCCGGTGTCGGGCACCGCAGGCGTCACGCTCCCCGAACTGGCCGACTCCCGCGCCGTCGCCGTCGGAGAACCGGACGATCCGGAGTGGCTGACGAGCCTGCGGGCGTCGTCGGTCGACTTCGTCGCCGAGCGCGGCTTCCCGACCCGGAAGCTCGAGGACTGGCGCTACGTCCGACTGGAGCGTCTGCTCGACACCTCGTTCGTGACGCCGCCCGGTGGCGTGTCCGACGTCGCCGCCGACGACCCGATCGTCAAACCGCTGCTCGGCCGCGTTCCCGACCTGGGCGGCAACCGGCTGGTGTTCGTCGACGGCCGTTTCGCTCCGGCGGTGTCGCGCGAGGTCCCCGCCGACGGCCTGTCGGTGACCCAGCTCACCGCGGCGCTGCAGACCGACGCGACGGTCACCGCCGACGACCTGATCGGCGACGAGCCGCGCCACGCCTTCGACGCGTTGAACCTGGCGTTGACGTCGGCCGGGGTGCACCTCGACGTCGCGGACGGCGCCGTGATCGACGCACCGGTCCACGTGGTCCACATCTTCACCGGTCGGGGCGACCCGGTGCTGGTGAACCTGCGCCATCCGATCCGGGTCGGCGCCGATGCCCGACTCACCCTGATCACCTCGGCGTTCGGCGCCCCCGGAGCGGTCGGGTGCCTGAACGTCACGACCCGTGCACGCCTCGCCTCCGGGGCGACGCTGCATCATCGTGACCTGCAGAACCAGCCGACCTCGGCGTACCACCTGTCGTTGCTCGACGTGGCCCAGGAGGCGCACAGCGAACTGGACGGGTTCGT
>JBDZVK010000175.1:2274-3666 GCA_040255725.1 Actinomycetota bacterium | reverse complement strand
GAGGCCGACACCCGCCCGCGACTGTTGATCTACGCCGACGACGTCAAGGCGACCCACGGCGCCTCGGTCGGTCGTCTCGACGACGAACAGCTCTTCTACCTCCGCAGTCGCGGTGTGCCCGATGCCGACGCGCGACGGGTACTCACCTACGCGTTCGTCGCCGAGATCGTCGAGAAGCTCGGGACCGGGCCGCTGCACGACCACGTGGCGGCCCTCGTGTCGGCCCGGCTGCACCCCGACGAGGACACCCGCCATGCCGCCGAGGTGCTCGCCGAGACGGTTCCCGGGATCGAACCGGAGGGCGCAGCGTGAGTTTCGACGACGCCGGCGATCTCGCGGAGCTGTATCGGGAGGTCATCGTCGAGCACGGACGCAAGCCACGCAACTTCGGCGAGTTGGCCGATGCGAACCGGCACGTCGAAGGCCAGAACCCGTTGTGCGGTGACCATCTCGAGATCGCGCTGCGGGTCGAGGGCGACACGATCTCCGACATCGCGTTCACCGGCAGCGGGTGCGCGATCTCCCAGGCCTCGGCTTCGCTCATGACCGAAGCGGTCAAGCACACCACGGTCGACGACGCGCGGACGTTGTTCGACCAGGTCCACGCGATGCTCGTCGGCGCGGCCGGGGGCGACGCGGACCTCGACGTGACCGACCTTGGCAAGCTCGCCGCGTTGAGCGGCGTGAGCCGGTTCCCGACGAGGGTCAAGTGTGCCGCGCTGGCCTGGCAGGCGCTCCGACAGGTGCTCGACGACGCGGACGCCGCCACGGTCACGACCGAGTCGTCGGAGCCGTGATCATCCCGCCTCTCGAGAAGTGGAGTCCCACCGATGTCCCAACCCCGAACGATCACCGAACTCCCCGACGACTGTGCCGTGACGTTGATCCCGAGCGGGATGAGTGCCATCCTGCACGCCGGTGACCAGGTGCTGGTCACCCAGGCCCTCGGCGGATCGGTCACCGTGCAGACCCCGACCGGTCACCTGGCCCGCATCGAGGCCCGTGACCTGCGGCGGATGGGCCTCGAGGACCTGCTCGGCGAGCCCGAGGAGGAGAAGGGCGCCGACCCCGCCGGCGCGTTCTCGATGGACGCGGTCACCGAGGCACTCCGCACCGTGTTCGACCCGGAGATCCCGATCAACGTCGTCGACCTCGGGCTCATCTACCGCTGCGAGGCGACACCGGTCGAGGGCGGCGGCAACCGGATCAGCATCGACATGACCATGACCGCCCCCGGGTGCGGCATGGGCGACATCCTCGCCGAGGACGTCAAGACGAAACTCCTCCGGCTGCCCGGCGTCGCCACGGTCGACGTGACCGTCGTGTTCGACCCGCCCTGGGGCATGGAGAAGATGTCGGAGACCGCCAAGCTCGAACTCGGTCTCTACTGAC
>JBDZVK010000175.1:0-2174 GCA_040255725.1 Actinomycetota bacterium | reverse complement strand
ACATCATCGCGATCGGATCGGGCAAAGGCGGGGTCGGCAAGTCGACGGTCGCGGTGAACCTCGCCCTGGCGTTGGCTCGCGCCGGGCACCGGGTGGGCCTGGTCGACACCGACGTGTTGGGCCCGTCGATCCCGGGCATGCTGGGGTTGTCGTTCGGTGAGCCGCCGCAGGCATCGCCCGAGGGCAAGCTCCTGCCCACCGAGGTCCACGGGATCAAGGCGGTGTCGATGGGGCTGCTGCGCTCCGACGACGAACCGGCGATCATGCGCGGCCCGATGGTCACCAAGTACCTGCAGATGTTCCTCGCCCAGGTCGCCTGGGGTGAACTCGACCATCTCATCCTCGACCTGCCTCCGGGCACGGGCGACACGCAGTTGACCCTCGCCCAGAGCGTGCAGCTCACCGGTGCGGTCATCGTCACCACCCCCCAGGACGTGTCGCTCAGGATCGCCCGACGGGGTCTGCGCATGTTCGAGACGGTTTCGGTGCCGATCCTGGGCATCGTCGAGAACATGGGGTCGTTCACCTGCCCGCACTGTGGATCCACGACCGACGTCTTCTCCCACGGCGGCGGGTCCCGGATGGCGCGCGAACTCGGCGTCCCGTTCCTGGGCTCGCTGCCGCTCGACCCGGCCGTGGTGGATTCCGGCGACACCGGCACCCCGATCGTGGCCGCCGCGCCGGACTCGGTCTCCGCGTTGGCCTACGCATCGATCGCCTCCGAACTCGTCGCGCAGGCCGAAGGGCGCGGGGCGGCCGGCATGCGGCCCTTCGCCTGGAACTGGGACACCGACGAGGGCGCGCCCGAATGGGCCGAATCGTCGGATGGCGAAGCCGACGCCCCGGTCGGCCTGCGGGCCCGCGACCAGCGCACCCTCGAGGTCTCGTGGGCCGACGGGCGAATCGACGCCCTCGACGTGCGCGACCTGCGCCTCGCATGCCCCTGCGCCTACTGCGTGGAGGAGATGAGTGGCGAGGCGCTGCTCGATCCGGCGACGGTGCCGCCCGACGTGCATCCCCGTAGGATCACCTCTGTGGGAACGTACGCGATGATCATCGACTGGTCCGACGGCCACGGGACGGGGATCTACACCTTCACGTATCTGCGCCGTCTCGCAGAGCACCTGACCGCGTCGGTGTCCGAGGAGGTCTGATGGCACTGGCGGCGTCGCCGTCGACGGATCCATCGACGATCAGGATCCGCGCCGAGGTGTCCGCGGCCGATCCGGACACCTGCCGGTTCGTGTGTTCGACCGAAGTGCATCCGGGCGGCCCGTTCGCGTTCGCCTCCGCGGCCGACGCCGCCGGTTCGCCGCTGCCCCAGCACCTGTTCGATCTCGGCGTGGTCACCCATGTGCTGATCGCCGGCACCGTGGTGACCGTCACGAAGCGGTCCGACGTCGACTGGGGCGACCTGCGCCGGCGCATCGGAGCGGTCATCCGAGGGTTGCTGACCTCGGCCGCGCCGGCGGTGCTCGATTCGGTGCCCGACATCGACGGCCGTGCGGGCGCCGGCACCCGCGACGAGGCCGAACTGCGTCGGATCATCGAGCGGCTGTTCGAACGCGAGGTCAACCCGCGTGTCGCCGCCCACGGCGGGTCGATCTCGTTGGTGGGTCTCGACGGTGACACGTTGTCGATCTCGATGCACGGCGGCTGCCAGGGCTGCGCCTCGTCGCAGGTCACCGTGAAGGCGAGCGTCGAGGTGATGGTCAGGCGGGTCGCGCCCGAGATCACCCGGATCGTGGACGTGACCGACCACGCGGCGGGCACGGACCCGTACCTGCGCGGCCCGGTCCGGCTCGCGCCGATCACCGTCGGACGGGGCGGGGACTGACCCATGCCGATGCGCGCCGAGTGCAAGAACTTCCAGTCCCGCACGTACGCGAACGGTGACACCGTGCGCAAGTGCGCGCTGGACCTCGCTCCGGAGGCGCCGTGGCGGTGCCCGGAGGACTGCCCGGGCTTCGAGCGTCGCCTGGCCGACGTGAGTTGGTCGCACGGCTCGCTCGTCGCCTCGCCGACGCCCGACGAACCCGACGCCGAAGGCATCGCGGAGCTGCTCGACTCGGCCGAGGACATCGTCAACGCGGCCGCCCCGCAGATCCAGGCCGAGGTCGACGCGGAGCGGCAGCGTCCGCGCGGGATCCTCGGCTGGTTCCGCCGTCGCCGCT
>JBDZVK010000174.1:0-6132 GCA_040255725.1 Actinomycetota bacterium | reverse complement strand
CGGATCCGAGCATGAGGATCCGGCGTTCGGCCAACCGGTCGAGCACCGCACGTGAAGAGTGCACCTGAGCATCGTTCATGCTCCGAACCTACGGAGGAGCGAGCCACGCCCGACGCTGTTCTGCTCAGGGCCGAATCGGACCGGGCGGAAGCCGCTGCGACCGCGAGCCCGAGGCAGGTCAGCATTGAGCAGCCGAGTATCCAGATGGCGGTGGAGCCGCTCGCGATTTCACACACGACGACACCCGTGCCGCAGCCCGATCTCGCGGCGACGTCGAAGACACCGCGTGACCTGGTCGGCTCCTACCGAAGATGAGGGCGACGCCCAGTGGGGCGATACTCCGCTAGTCGGATCACCGGGATGGACCAGGGGGAGGACACAAACTTCGAGACTGTCCCCACAATTGGCGTCGAACTGTCTAAGCTTGCTGCTATGATCCGTGATGGACAGTGTCCGCACCAATCCACAGCAGGGGTTCGCAGATGAGTGACACCGACTTCACCGCCGTGCCGACTGGCGCCGGTCTCATGGGCTTCATTGACTTCACCATCGCGAAGGGCTACGTGAAGCGAACCACGGGACAGGCGATGAAGACCGCCGTGAAGGAGATTCTGAGTGCGACCCAGGGGGACGATGGCTGGGAGGCCTTCGATCTCACGTCATTTGACGAAGACGACCTGTTGCGGCGATTCGAGACCTTGCGGGCGATGAAATTCTCTGGTGGGAGTCTCACCACCTACAAGCGTCGATTTTCCAATGCCGTGTCAATGTTCGAAGAGTTCCGATCGGACCCTGCGAATTGGCGCCCCGCTATTCAACAGCGGAACAGAGGCAAGGCCGACAAGAGCGCGTCGACTCCTCCGCAGACAGGCTCAGGCTCGCCCGGCAGGACCAGATCCACGGAGCCTGCAAAGCCGCCGCAAGCTTCACGCCCTACCGCCGGGCCGTTGATCACCTATCCGTTTCCTTTGCGGCCGGGCACTCTGGTATCGATCGAGCTTCCGCCTGATCTCACCCACGGCGAAGCGCAACGCCTAGCAGCGTTTGTGGAGTCACTTGCCATCGAGGACCCGCAGCCCCCGGCACGGCAGGAGCGTACTCCCGGTGATGAGTAAACCTGCACACACCCCTTGGGGAATTCACTTCTTCCAGCGTCACCCGGAAGACGATGAGGCACAGGCCGTGCCCGCGATGGATTTTCTGGATTCACTTTCCCCGAAGGTCCGGTCCGAAATCCAAGCCGTCCTCGAAGCAGTCGCCGAAGCGCCACCACCCTCGTTCTCGGGCGGCGGGAAATGGGAGGCGATGCACGGCAAAATGGCGGGGCTCTACGAGGTCCGAGTCAAGGGGGACGGCATGAACCATCGGCTCTTCTGCGTGCTCGAGCGGAACGCCGAGGACCTTGGAGGCCCGAGCATCGTCTGCATCGATGGACTGTCCAAGGCACGGCGCTCAGCGGCAAATGAGCGCGACTACAAGCGCGTGAGGGGACTGTACGCCGAGTTTTCTAACCGGCGGACAGTTGTCAGCTAGCTGCGACTGCTCTCGGTTCCGTTCGGAAATCGAGGTCGAGCGCGTCTGCAAGCGCCACGAGAGTTGTAAGTGTGGGGTTGGGGTTCTCGGCGGAGAACAGCCGCCGCACGGCCTCGGGTTTCATGTCGGCGCGCCGCGCAAGATCCGCTTTGGTGAGCTGCAGGTCTTCGCGGCGTTCATCGAGGGCCCGGACAATCGAGTCGATCCGATCGATTCGTGCCCTTGCCTCCTCGTAGAGCCGCCGATACTCAGGATCTTCGAGCTGACGCGCAAAGTAACGCTCGGCGCCGGTCATCTCTCGTGCCATGGCAACACCATAACCGTAACGTCTCGGTTACGCACGTGACTTCGGACAAGCCGACCAACGCGCGTCACGGCGCGCTTCAGGAGTCCCGGACTTCTGGCGGCACAGCACGAAGTAGGCTGGAGTGCCGCTCTGGGTCGGGCCATCGGGGGCAATCGAGGAAGCCCGCCGGCTGCGGGGACGGAAGGGCGTAGTGACCACAACGTTCGATGACATTGCGAGGGGTGTGCGGCTCGCTGGTGTTGTCGCGGGTGGTGAGGTGACGGTCGTTGCGGTGGAGCGCAACGGGGAGACCAGTGCGACCATCACGTACAAAACGGCCGAGGGCGCCCTGGGTGAGCGGATCGTCACGACCGACGACCTGGAAGTGATCTGCAAGGTCGAGGGCCGCCGTTGGTCGTTCGACGCAGACGCCGACGCGTTCCGCCTCGCCTCGGAAGCGAGACGCATGAAGTGGGCGCATCTCGCGGATCCGTTCTCGGCGGTGGACACCTCCAACATTGAGCCGTATCCGCATCAGATCGACGCGGTCTACAACAAGTTCCTCCCCCAACGTCCGCTCCGCTACCTCCTGGCCGGCGACCCGGGCGCGGGCAAGACGATCATGGCGGGCCTGCTGATCCGCGAGTTGATGCTCCGCGGCGACGTGGCCCGGTGTCTGATCGTCGCCCCGGGGAGTCTGGTGGAGCAGTGGCAGGACGAGTTGTGGGGCAAGTTCGGTCTCGACTTCACGATCATGTCCCGCATGGCAGTCGAGGTGTCCCGCTCCGGCAACCCCTTCGACGACCACAACCTCCTGGTGGCAAGGGTCGATCAGTTGGCGAGGGCCGAGGATCTCCAGGCCAAGCTCGCCACCACCGAGTGGGATCTGGTGGTGGTGGACGAGGCGCACAAGATGTCGGCGCATCGTTACGGCAACGAGCTGAAGAAGACGAAGCGCTTCGAGCTGGGTGAGCTGCTGCGGGAACGCACCCGGCATTTCCTGTTGATGACGGCGACGCCGCACAACGGCAAGAACGAGGATTTCCTGGCGTCCATGAGCTTGTTGGATCCGGACCGGTTCACGGGCCGGCTCCGTGACGACGCGCTGCCCGAGACGGGCGACATGATGCGGCGTCTGGTGAAGGAGAACCTGCGCACCTTCGAGGGCAAGCGTCTGTTCCCCAAGCGTGAGGCGACGTCACTCAAGTTCGATCTGTCGGCTGACGAGCAGGCCCTGTACGACGCGGTGACCGACTATCTGCGCACCGGCATGAACCGTGCGGCCCGCATGACCGCCGAGGGCGACAAGCGCCGCGGGATCATCGTGGGGTTCGCGCTCGCTGGTCTGCAACGCCGCCTCGCTTCCAGCCCCGCCGCGATCTACCACTCGCTCAGGCGCCGCACCGAACGCCTCGACAAACAGGCAAAAGAACTCAGGGAACTCGCGGCGACCGGCGAGCCGATCCCCGTGCCGGCGTTGCCCAAGGGCGTGAAGTTCGCCGATCTGGAGGACCCGGACTTCGACGATTGGGACGACGAGGAGCTGGAAGAGCTGGAGAACCGAACGATCTATTCGGCCACCGCCGCGGCAACCGCCGATGAGCTGGAAACAGAGGTCGAAGAGCTCGAAGAGCTGGTCGCCCTGGCCGACACCGTCAGACAAAGTGGCGTGGACACCAAGTGGATCCAGCTCCGTGATCTGCTGAGATCAGATGCGTTCAGGCACAACAAGGGTGCCCGCAAGCTGATCGTGTTCTCCGAACACAAGGACACCCTCGACTACCTCGCCGAACGGGTCGCCGCCGAGCTGGGCAAACCCGAGGCGGTGGTGACGATCCACGGTGGCATCAAGCGTCACGATCGTCGTGACATCCAGGATCGGTTCCGGGTGGACCCGACGGTGCAAGTGCTGATCGCGACCGACGCGGCGGGTGAGGGCGTGAACCTGCAGGTGGCGAACATGATGGTCAACTACGACCTGCCGTGGAACCCGAACCGGATCGAGCAGCGTTTCGGCCGTATCCACCGGATCGGCCAGACCCACACCTGTCATCTGTGGAATCTGGTGGCGTGGCAGACCCGTGAGGGCAAGGTGTTCGACCGGTTGTTCGAGAAGATCGAGCAGCAGAAACGCGTCTATCAGGATCAGGTGTACGACGTGTTGGGTGACGCGCAGATCAACCGGTCGTTGCAGGATCTGCTGATCAAGGCGATCGTCGATGACGGTGACCCGGCGAACGCTGCGTACATGGCGGAGATCATCGACGACCAGATCGGCACGCAGCTCGAATCGGTCCTGGCCGAACGTGCCCTGATCGCCGGGTTGTGGGACGACTCGGCGAAGCTGGGCTGGGGTCTAATTCTGGAACTCACGGACACCGGAGACCTTCTAGATGTTGGTGCCGGCCAATGACCACTTGGAATTATGACGAGTGGGCCGAGTTACTTGCCGACTTCTTCTTCGACAAGGCACACGCAGATGAAGAAACCCTATTCGCCGTGGATGAGCAGGCCCTCGCCAGTGCCTCGGGACTCGATGCAGGGCAGGCCTGTGAATCGCTCGCTGAAGCTGTTCTGTCGGTTGTCGGCCCACGGTGGAACGTTCGAGCTGTAGGCGAGCGGGTCCGAAACTGGCGACTCGCCGGTGAAGACGGCGCACATCCTGCGCTGCCATTTCTCGCCCTTACCGTCCTTGCCGCGTACCGAATGGGCGCGTTCGAGGGCTTCGCCCCGCACAAGTTCTATGTCCCCCTCCGTCGTACGTTGGCCGATGACGATGAAGGAACCGACGCGCCAGGAAACTACCGCGAGTACGTACGAGAGCTCTGGGACGACCTTTCGAGGTGGTCGAACGAGGACAGGGAAGGCTGGGGTGGTCACCTCACGATTCGTGATCCTGGCGTCCACTACGGCCGAGGCCTCGCTTTCCAGCACGCCCTCGTCAAGAGCTACGATCTGACACACCTCGATGCGTTCTTCCGTCGCATCGGCCTCCAGCCCGGCGAGCATATCGAGCCTGCGGAGCTTCGTAGGGCGCTGGCTGCTTGGACTGCCGGTCGCGGTGAGCCGTGGGCGAGGCGGCTTCAACGGGTTGCATCAGATCCCGACCTCGGCGAGTACGCCGAGGCGCTCCTTGCTCGCGAGGCCGAAAAGTGGGATGGGCGGCCACGCGATCCACGGACCGGGAGGGCAATCGGGCGCATCCGCCTCGGCTTCAGCTCGGTTCGTCGGCCTCGCGTCGGCGTCTACCTCCAGTGGGATGACCGGCTTCCCGAAGCAGCCGTCCTTCAGATGCCCGATGGGTCAGTAGTCGAATTGCACAGGTCGAACGGTTGGTTCGCTCCGCACCCGTTCGATTCTCTCGATGCGGCGACTGCAATGAATGACGGAGCAGAACTCGGCGGCCGCTCGCTTCGCTTCGACCTGCGAGCCGACGACGCCTACGCGTTCGGCTATGACGACGATCTTGGGAGCTGGATCTCGACTGACTCCATCTCGTATGGCAACCGATACCACCTCGTAGTCCGCAGCGAGCATGCTTCGGTGTGCGTGGCGTTCGCCCAGGCGAGTTCATCCGTCAAGTCGATGGTCGACGAGGGAGCCTCGCGTTCGCTGCCACAAGGCTGGAAGCTGATCGTGAACGTCCAGATCGACGCGCGGCCGCAGAAGGCACCGCCCGCCCCACTGGCGCCGCTCGTTCCCGTGGGTAGCAGTCCCAGGCTTCGTCTCCTCGGAGGACTCCCGCTGTCAACCGGCCACGGTGTGTACCTACGCGGCGGTGAACCAGCCCTTGGCCTGAGCAGCCTCAGCGACGAGGAAACGATCACGATGACTCGTGCGAGCACGGGTCAGACCGAGCGGTTCAAGGTTCCCGTAGGGTCGAACCACGAGGTCCCGCTATGGCAGTTGCACCTCGATCCCGATCTGTACGAGATCCAACACGGTGACTCCAGGGTCACTCTCAAGATCATCGATGGGATTGCAGAAGCCGCTGGACCAGGTGCTGGAACGATCACGCTTGAGGCCCGCGGTGCGTCGATCGTAGGGACGATCACCGACCCTCCGGGCACCGGCCGGGAGCCGCTTACTGTTCCGGCGCCAGCGAAGGGCGACCGCGTAATCCTTCTCGGAACCAGACCGGGTCACCAACTGCTCGTCGAGTGTCCGACATGGACCGCATCTCTCGCCGGTCATGACCTCTCATGGCGTCAGATCGACGCTTGGCCCGACTTCCCGCCCGTCTGGCTCTTCATGAAGGGACCGTCAGGTAGATACGAGGCGTCTCTGCTCTCGCCACGTGAGCCCGACGTCGA
>JBDZVK010000005.1:0-32088 GCA_040255725.1 Actinomycetota bacterium | reverse complement strand
GCGTCCTCCATGACGACCATCGACCCGACGTAGTCGGTTCCCTGCAGATGGCTCATGTCGTAGCATTCGATGCGCAACGGGGAGACCTCGAGACCGAGCGCCTGCTGCAGCTCGTTCAGCGCCCGGGCGCGGGCGTTGTGGTCGCTCGCGCGCCGCAGGCGGTGCCGGATGAACTCCTCGTCGGCATTGTGGGTCACCGTCTCGGCCAGTCTGCGCTTGTCGCCACGTTGCGGGACGGCGATCGTGACCTTGGAGCCCCGGAGCCCGCTCAGCCACTCCGCGTAGAGGTCGATGTTCTCGGGCAGCTCGGGCACGAAGACCTTCTTGGGCCAGCCCAGCACCGGCTCGGTGTCGTACAACCCTTCGAGGATGCGGGCGACGAGTTGGCCGGGCGTCATGTCCTCGACCTTGTCGAGCACGAACCCGGCACGTCCGAGCACCCTCCCGGCGCGGACGTGGAAGATCTGGACCGCGGCCTCGAGGTCGTCGTCGGCGATGCCCACGACGTCGAAGTCCTCGCTGCGTTCCGCGACCATCTGCTGGCGCTCGATCACCTTGCGGATGTTCTCGAGACGGTCGCGGACACGGGCGGCCCTCTCGAACTCGAGTGCGTCGGACGCCTCGGCCATCTCGGCCTCGAGCTTCGCGACGATCTCGGTGTCGTCGCCTTCGAGGAACCGGATCAACTGTTGGGTCGCCTCGGCGTAGTCCTCGGCGCTGATGGCACCGACACAGGGCCCCGAGCACCGACCGATGTCGTACAGCAGACACGGACGCCCCGCCTTCTGGTGTCGGCGGAACTTCGCGTCCGAGCAGGTCCGCAACGGAAACGTCGTGATCAGCAGATCCAGGGTCGCCCGGATCGCCTTGGTGTGGACGTACGGCCCGAAGTAGCGCACCCCCTTGCGGCGCTTGCCGCGCATGACCATGGGTCGGGGCCACTCGTCGGCAACCGTCACGGCCAGGTACGGGTAGGACTTGTCGTCGACCAGGCGGACGTTGAACCGGGGTCGGAACCGCTTGATCAGGCTGTATTCGAGGACCAGCGCCTCGACCTCGTTGCGCACCTCGATCCATTCGACGGTCTCGGCGGTCGCGATCATCTGAGCGGTCCGGGGCGCGAGGGCGCGCGGGTCGGCGAAGTAGTTCGCGAGGCGACTCCGCAGGTTCTTGGCCTTGCCGACGTAGATCACCCGGCCGTCGGCGTCGAAGAACTGGTAGGAGCCCGGAGTCGTCGGTATCGAGCCGGTCGGCGGGCGTTGCACCACGGCTCCCATCGTAGAGACCGCCGCCAACCCCGGTTCATCGGCTCGCCAGTAGTGTTGCCGGGTGCTTTCGCGGTTGGAACCGGAACCCGTGCGCGTCGCTGCACGCGAGAACGGCGACCTCGAGGCGACGACGGGGGGCCCGACGAGGGCAGAACACCTCGCGCTCGGTGTCGCGTTGGTCGTGCTCGCGCTCGTCGCCGCAAACCGCCTCGACAGCACCGCACTGTGGGCGGACGAGGCGTGGTCGCTCGCCGCGACGAACGACCTGACCGGGAGCCTCCGGGCCACGTCCGGGACGATGGGCGCCTACTACGCCACGTTGTGGCTCTGGGCACAGGTGAGCACCACGACCCCGTGGCTGCGGGCCCTGTCCACGGTCTTCGCGGCCGGGACCCTCGTGGTCGTCCAGGCGGTCGCGCGACGGATCGGGGGATCCCGCCTCGCGATCGTCGCACCGCTGCTGTTGGTGTGCAGCCCCATGTTCCTCTGGGTCGCCACCGAGGCGCGTGGCTACGCCATGGAAACGCTCGTGGTGTCGGTGGCCTGGTACGCGGCCTGTCGCATCGACCGCCCGGGCCGTTCGGGATGGGGCCGTCGCGGGTGGCTCGGCGTGTTCTTCGTGTGCGCCGTTGTCGGACCGCTCGCCCACGGGCTGTTCATCGCCCAACTGATCGGCATCGGCGTGTGGGTTTCGATCGGACGCGGAGCGAGGACGCGACTGGTCGCGTTCGCCCCGGGCATGCTCGCCACGGTGCTCGTCACGTTCGCGTTGTGGCAGGCCGGGCTCAGCAGCGCCGGTGCGGTCCACGTGGGATCGGCGATGGAGCTCTTCACGTCGTGGAGGTCCTGGTATTTTGCGGCACCGAGCGTGCTCGCCGCGCTGCTCGGCGTGCTGCTCCTCGTCGGAATCGGCGCCGACGCCCGCGGCTTCGCCCGAGAACGCGGCCTCCGACCACCACACCTCCACCTGGTCGCGTCGGTGTGGTTCGCGGTCCCGCTCGGCGTGCTGCTCGTGGTCCGCGAGTTCCACACGATCTGGGCGCCCTACTACCTCTCACCGATCACGCCGGGCGTCGCGCTCCTCATCGGCGGCGGACTGATCGCACTGGCGCGCCCACGGCGAACCACCCGATCGACGGCGGGGCGGCGCGACGCCATCCTGTACGCGGGTGCCGGCATCGTGCTCGTCGCATGCACCTTCGTGAACCTCACCGAACCGCGACGTCCCAACGAGGACTGGCGCGCCGCCGCCAGGCTCGTGGCGACCGCCGCGCATCCCGGCGACGGCATCTTGTTCAGCGGCAGCGACCCCGCCAATCCGGTCGAGTCACGGGCCGGGTTCGAGGCGGCGTGGCGAGAAGTCGGCCACGAGCACACCCCCGCCCCGCTCTCACCACCTCGTCCTCTCGGCGAGGTGCGGCGCACCGAGACGTTTCTGCGACCGCAGGCCGCGGCCGAGGCCGCGCTGCGCTTCCGACGCGTCTGGACCGTCGACTACGACGACGTCCTCCACCGTGAGGGCATCGTCGACCGCTCGCCCTTCGAGCAGCGGTTCTCACGTGTCGACTCGTGGACGTTTCGGGGAAACATCCGCGTCGATCTGTACGAGCGGCGGCCCTCGAGCGGTCGCAGCCCGACGCCATGACCGAGAGCCGAATCGACAAGGCTGCGCCACGACCCGCACGGCCCATCGAACGTGTCGACGCCGTCGTGCTCGGCGCGACGATCGTCGCGTTCTGGATCATCGCCGCGACCCGTTGGAACGCGACCGCGCTCTGGGCCGACGAGGTCTGGTCGCTGGCAGCGGTCAACGATCTGTCGTCGGCGATCCGCGCCGCACACGGGTCGACGATCATCTACTACGGGCTGGCCTGGCTCTGGGGACGCGCCTCGACCTCCACGGTCTGGCTCAGGATGCTCTCCACGATCATCGCGACCGGCAGCATCGTGCTGATCGCGCTGGTCGGTCGGAGCATCGGCGGGAGGAGACTCGGGCGTCTCGCTCCGGCACTGCTGATCACCAGCCCGATGTTCATATGGACCGGCACCGAGGTCCGGGGCTACGCGCTCGAGACCGTGCTGACGATCGCCGCGTGGTACGTGGCGGTCGTCGTGTGCGCCCGTCGGACCACTTCACGTACCCGACGCCGGGCACGGTGGGCCTTCGCCGCGCTGTGCCTGGCCGGACCGCTCGTCCACGGGCTGTTCCCGGCCCAGATCGTTGCGATCGGATGCTGGGCACTGATCGGCCGCCGCCGCGAGACACGGGTCCGGGCCCTCGCTCCCGGGTTCGCCGCCACGACCTTCGTGACCCTCGTGCTGCTCGTGCTCGGACACGGCGAACTCGGCGCCGGTGTCGACGGCGGGGCCGCCGCCTTGTGGCGGATGATCGGCGACTGGTACTTCGCGTCGACCGACTGGCTCCTCGTCGTGACCGTGACACTGAGTGCGATCGGAGCGGGCTCGACCGTCGTCCGGCAGATCCGCGCCCGCAACGGGCGAGGTGGCGCCCCACGCACCGAAGAGTGGATTCCCCTGTTGTGGACCCTGGTTCCGATGCTCGTGCTGTTCGTCATCAGGTGGATCCACGACGTGTGGGCGCCCTACTACCTCGCCCCGGTCGCCCCCGGAGCTGCCCTCCTCGCCGGCACCGGCGTGGTCACGCTCGGCCGCGCCGTGCGCCGATCGCTCGGGCCGCGACGGCTCTCCGCGGCTGTCGTGAGCGTGATCCCGCTCGCGCTGGTCGCGGTGCTCGCCGCCAACGTCACCTTCCACGAGAAGCCCCCACAACAGGACTGGCGGGGTGCCGCTGCCGTCGTCGCCGCCCAGGCTCGCCCCGGCGACGGACTGCTCTTCACGTCGGGTGAGCCGAAATTCCCGGTCGCGTCGAGGCCGGGCTTCGAGGCCGCATGGCGGGAGACGTCCCATCGTCGGACCCCACCGGCCATCTCACCGGGCCGACCACTCGGGCTGGTGCTCCGCACCGACGACTACCTTCCCGCATCCGAACTGTCCCGGCGTCTCGCCAGATACGACCGGGTGTGGTTGATCGACTACCAGGGCATGCTCGGCCGGTCGACGGCGATCATGGACAGTTCGTTCCCCACCGACTTCCGTCGGGCGCGGACCACGACGTTCGACGGCGCGATCTCGGTCGCCCTGTACGAACGCGTCGCCCCGTCGGGGTGACGAGCACGCCCGTCGCCGGCCACCGCCACGCTCTCCGACGCTGCTACGCTCACCTCAACGCCGGCCTGGTATCCGGCGTCATATCGGTTCCGAAGCCGACATCTCCGTGGCGTGGCGACCAGGCTGTCCCCACCGGCACCAGCATTCGGAACCTCCCCCTTCCCATCAGGAGGCACCGAGCGTGCTGACACTCCAGACTCCCCTCCCCGACGACTACCGGGACGCGACCGACGACGAACTGCGTTCCCGGATCGCGGCTGCCAAGGCAACGCTCGGTGAGCGACTGTTCATCCTCGGTCACCACTACCAGCGCGACGAGATCATCGCGTTCGCCGATGCCCGCGGTGACTCCTACAAGCTGAGCGTCCTCGCCAAGGAACGTCCCCAGGCCGACTACATCGTGTTCTGCGGTGTCCATTTCATGGCCGAGTCCGCCGACGTGTTGACCTCCGACGACCAGACGGTGATCCTGCCCGACCTGAACGCCGGCTGCTCGATGGCCGACATGGCCGCGCTCGACGAGGTCACCGAGGCCTGGGAGACCCTGGCCGAGGTGACCGACATCGAACGGGTCGTACCGATCACCTACATGAACTCCTCGGCGGCGCTCAAGGCGTTCGTCGGTCGCCACGGCGGTGCGGTCTGCACGTCGACGAATGCACGGGCGATCCTCGAGTGGGCCCTCGGTGTGGGCGACCACGCCGGCATCGAGACCCAGGGCGCGTCGGCGGGCGGTGACAAGGTCCTGTTCTTCCCGGACCAGCATCTGGGACGGAACACCGGTCACGACCTCGGCTTCGACGAATCGGACATGCGGGTGTGGGACCCCCGGCTCGACCTGGGCGGGCTCGACGACGCCGACTGCAAGGAGGCGACGTTCCTGTTGTGGAAGGGCCACTGTTCGGTGCACACCCGCTTCTCGGTCGGGCAGGTCGAGGCATTCCGCGCGGAGCACCCCGATGGCCTCGTGGTCATCCATCCCGAATCGCCGCACGCCGCATGCCGGCTCGCCGATGCGGTGGGATCGACCAGCTTCATCATCGACGCGGTCGAGGCGGCCCCGCCGGGCACCCACATCGCCATCGGGACCGAGATCCACCTCGTCAACCGGCTCAGGAACGAGAACCCCGACAAGGTCGTGCAGTCGCTGGATCCCGACGTCTGCCCGTGCTCGACGATGTTCCGCATCGACCTGCCCCATCTCGCCTACATCCTCGACGAACTGGTCGAGGGGCGCGTCCACAACGAGATCACCGTGAACGCCGACGACGCCCACTGGAGCCGAGTCGCCCTCCAACGGATGCTCGACATCACCGCCGGGTGACGACCGGGCACGGCCGACGTCAGGTCGCGACCGGCTCGACCTCGCCGAACGTGGGAGACAGCTCCCGTCTCCGAGTGGTCGCACGACCCACGATCGCCCAGATGGCCAGCGGGAACGCCGCGGCCACGACCCGGGTGCTCCCGACCCAGGTGCGCATGATCACCGGGCTCGAGCAGACCAGCATGGCGAGGCTCACGGCGACGAAGAGCGTCACCGACCACGGCGTCGTCCGCCACGTCGTCAGCGACAACGCGAGGACGAAGGCGAGCAGCCCGATCAGGATGATCTCGAACGATGGAGCGCCCGTGCCCATCCAGCCCGAGAACGGCACGGTGAAAGTGCCACCGCCGGGTTGTTCGAAGAACGAACCGTCGAGTGTGTGCGCCACGTAGAGCGACCACAGCCCGACCGGGATGCAGGGAAGCACGCCCACGAGCACCCGGTCACGGCGGGTCAGCCCGGGCGTGGTCATCAACGCGAACGCGGCCACGAGTGAGATCTCGCGGGTGAGCGCGGCGAGCACCAGCAGGACGATCGTGGCCCCCACGCGCCTCGAGAACATCGTGGCGAACGCCGCGAGCACCAGCCCCGTGGCGAGCACGTCTCCCAGCGACAGCCAGAGCCCGGCGACGATGCCGGGATTTATCACCATGGCCAACGACAGCCAGCCCGGGCTCCCGGGCAGGCGCAGCAGTGCCCATGCCCCGACCGCCACACCGATCAGTGACACGAACGCCATCGCCCAGATCAACCGCGCTCCCCCGCCGGGGGCGATGGCCCAGGCGACCGCCGGATACAGGATCCGTCGCAACCGGTACGTGGGCGGACCGGCGTACCGGGCCGCCTCCTTCACGTCGAAGGGTGACCGGGCGATCGCGTAGAACTGGGCCCCGTCGAATCCGGGTCCGCCCGATTCGTACGGATCGTGGAATTCGGCGACGATGAGCGGGTGCGCCGGTCCGATCGGTCCGTCCGAGAGCAGCGACGTCGGGCCGTGATCCACTCCCGCCAGTCGGACGCCGATCCACCCGACGCCGATCAGGACCGCGACGAGTACCCACACCACCGTCGCTCGGTTTCGTCTCACGTCACAGCCGTTTCTGTTCGTTGCGACGGTGCACGGTCGTCCGGTGCACCGCCCTGTGGCCCATCGGCGTCCGACGCTACCGGATCACCGTTCGACGGTGGGTGGACCACCGGCGCGCCGGTCGATCACGATGCGCCCAGCAACGGCGCGAGGAACGTGCCGGTATGGCTGCCATTCGTCTTCGCGACCAGTTCCGGTGGACCTTCGGCGACGACCCTGCCGCCGCCTCGACCCCCTTCGGGGCCGAGGTCGATCAACCAGTCGGCCGTCTTGATCACGTCCAGGTTGTGTTCGATGACGAGCACGGAATTGCCCTGGTCGACCAGACGCGTCAGGACGGTGAGCAACTTGCGCACATCCTCGAAGTGCAGACCGGTCGTCGGCTCGTCGAGGATGTACATGGTGCGCCCGGTCGAGCGCTTCGCCAACTCGCTCGCCAGCTTGATGCGCTGGGCCTCGCCACCCGACAGGGTCGTGGCGGGCTGGCCGAGCCGTACGTAGCCGAGCCCGACGTCGACGAGGGTCTGCAGGTGCCGCGCGATCGATGGTTGGTTCGCGAAGAACTCGAGGGCCTCGGTACACGACAGGTCGAGGACCTCGGCGATGTTCTTTCCCTTGAACCGGATGTCGAGCGTGTCGCGGTTGTAGCGTGCCCCCTTGCAGATCTCGCACGGCACGTAGACGTCGGGCAGGAAGTGCATCTCGATCTTGATGGTCCCGTCCCCGCGGCACGCTTCGCAACGCCCGCCCTTGACGTTGAACGAGAAGCGACCCGGCAAATAGCCCCGCACCTTCGCCTCGGCCGTCTGCGCGAAGAGCTTGCGGATCCGGTCGAACGCGCCGGTGTAGGTGGCCGGGTTCGATCGCGGCGTCCGCCCGATGGGCGACTGGTCGATGTCGATGACCTTGTCGAGCGCCTCGGTCCCCTCGACCCGCGTATGGTGCCCGGGTGCCACCCGTGACCGGTTGATGCGCTGGTTCAGCACCCGGAGCAGGATGTCGTTCACCAGCGTCGACTTGCCCGATCCCGAGACGCCCGTGATCCCCACCAGACAGCCGAGCGGGATCTCCACGTCGATGTCCGCCAGGTTGTGTTCGCGTGCTCCACGGATCGACAGCCACTGGCCGCTGGGTTGACGCCGCAATTCGGGCACCGGGATCGAACGACGCCCCGACAGGTACTGTCCGGTCAACGACGCGGCCGACCGTAGCAGCCCTTTGACCGATCCCTCGTAGACGACCTCACCGCCGTGTTCGCCGGCACCGGGGCCGATGTCGACCACGTGATCGGCCGCCCGGATCGTGTCTTCGTCGTGTTCGACGACCAGCACCGTGTTGCCGAGGTTCCTCAGACGCTCGAGGGTCTCGATGAGTCGATGGTTGTCGCGCTGATGCAGTCCGATCGACGGCTCGTCGAGGACGTAGAGCACCCCGACCAGGCCTGATCCGATCTGGGAAGCGAGGCGGATCCGCTGCGCCTCGCCACCGGCGAGCGTCGCGGCTGACCGCGACAGCGTCAGGTAGTCGAGGCCGACGTCCATCAGGAATCCCAGACGGGCCCGCACCTCCTTGAGCACCCGCTCCGCGATCAGGCGGTCGCGTTCGCCCAGTTCCCAACCGGCCACGACCTGGGCCGCGTCGGCGATCGGCAGCGCGGAGAGGTCCGCCAACGAATGCTCACCGACGGTGACCGCCAGGGGCAGTGGCCCGAGACGGGCCCCGTCGCACACGTCGCAGGGCACCTCGCGCAGGTAACTCTCGAGTTGTTCGCGTTGCGCGTCGGACTCGGCGTCGGCGTGTCGACGTTGGATCCAGGGGATCACTCCTTCGTATGCGGTCGAGTACCGACGGGTCCGTCCGTACCGGTTCTTGTAGACGACATCGACCTTGCCGGGATGACCGTGCAACAGGAGCTTGCGCTGTTTGGCCTTGAGCTTCGACCACGGGGCGTCGATGTCGATGCCGTGCTGGTCGCACACCGCCTGCAACAGGTTGGCGAAGTACCGCATGTGGCCGCCGGCCCACGGCGCGAGCACCCCCTCGGCGACGCTCGACGACGGGTCCGCGATCACGAGCTCAGGGTCGACCTCGTACCGGGTGCCGAGACCGTCACACGCGGCGCACGCCCCGTAGGGCGAGTTGAACGAGAAGTTCCTCGGCGCCAGCTCGTCGTACGATCGGCCACAGGTCGCACACGCGAGATGCTGGCTGAAGGTGAGCGTCTCGCCGTCACGGACGCTGCCGTCGTCGTTGCGTTCGACGAGCTGGACCTCCGCGACTCCGTCGGCGAGGCCCAGTGCGGTCTCCAGCGAATCGGTGAGACGCGATTCGATACCGGGTCGACGCACGAGCCGATCGATGACGACCTCGATCGAATGGGTCTCGTAGCGGGCGAGGTCGAGGTCGTCGCCGAACTCGAAATCGTCGCCGTCGATGCGTGCCCGCGTGTAGCCCTGCGCAGCCAGATCCTCGAGAAGCGTGCTGTAGTTGCCCTTCCGACCGCGCACCACCGGAGCGAGCACCTGGAAGCGCGTGCCCTCGGGCAACTCGAGGATCCGGTCGACGATCTGCTGGGGCGTCTGGCGGGTGATGACCGTTCCGTCGTCGGGACAGTGCGGGACCCCGATGCGCGCGTACAACAGCCGCAGATAGTCGTAGATCTCCGTGATGGTGCCGACGGTTGATCGTGGGTTCCTCGAGGCGGACTTCTGATCGATCGAGATCGCCGGTGACAGGCCCTCGATGAAGTCGACGTCGGGCTTGTCCATCTGGCCCAGGAACTGACGCGCATAGGACGAGAGTGACTCGACGTAGCGACGCTGCCCTTCGGCGTAGATCGTGTCGAACGCGAGCGACGACTTGCCCGAGCCCGACAGGCCGGTGAACACGATCAACTCGTCACGGGGCAGCTCGATCGAGACGTCGCGAAGATTGTGCTCCCGGGCGCCGCGGATCACGATCTTCTCTGCCATGGGTCGCCATCCTAACGGGGACACCCAACCCGATGCCCGAACGTCCGTTCGCCTCCGGTCACCGTCCCCGCAGCCAGCGGCCGAGGCCCGAGTGCGCGAACCGATCGACGGAGCGCGCCGCCGCGGGCGGCCGAATCGCGATGAACAACTCCACGAGCAACCACACCAACACCATGTTCCTGACGAACACCACGAACATGAGCGGCCGGTTGCCGGCCGACAGGGGCCAGTAGCCGAGGAGGTACGCGAACGTCAGCCACGACGCGGCGATGGAGAGCGCGCCGATCCGCAGGTTCCGTCGCCTGACGGCCAGCACGATCACGAACGGCGCCACCCAGAGCAGGTACTGCGGTGAGATGATCCGTGAGAACAGGATGAAACCCAGGGTCAGGGCCCCGCAGAGCGCCACCGCATCGGCATCGGGCTTCCATGCCCGCAGCAGACAGGCACAACCGAAGATCCCCAGGAGGACGAACAGCGTCGGGGCGACCCACCCGTACCCGGACTCACCGATCACCGCCGATCCCGATTCGATCGCCGTGTAGCCGTGGTACTTCCAGAACAGCAGGCTCGCCGGGAGGCTCTCGAGCTGCAGTCCCCGCCCGGCGCGGAACCTGAGGAACTCGGTGAAGCCGTGAGGACTCCAGGCCAGCCACAGCAACGTCACCGCGACCACCCCGGCCGCGGCCGAGAGCAGTGCCGACCAACGACGTTTCACGGCCAAGCCGGCCAGCAGGGTCGCGGGCCAGAGCTTCACCAACCACCCCACGACGATCCAGCCGCCGCGGCGCCGCCGCTTCTCGAGTCCCACGAGTGCCACCGTCGCGGCCAGCACGGCGAGAAAGTCCATCCGGAACCATCCCAGGAGCGCCACGGGCAGCACGACCACCGTCCACCATCGGGTGAGCACCCGTCGCTGGCGGGGCCAGGCCCGCCGGAGCACCTCGAGCGTCGCGAGCTCCAACATCATCATGGGAACGCCGAAGGCCAACTCGGCCAGGCGGATCGACCCGACCCACCGGCCGGCGGGAAACACCAGGGCCAGCGCGATCGGCGGGTACTCGCTCAGCACCGACCGGTACGGCATGTTGAAGCCGGTTCCCAGCGTGCCCAGCGCCACACCCTCCGGGCGGCACACCGTTGCGATCTCGTGCGCGCTCGGGTACCACATGCAGTCCGCCAGGACCCGGAACCGGTACACGTCAGCGTAGAAGACCACCGGAAAGGCCAGCGCCACGATCACCAGCAGCATGAGTCTGATCAGGAACTCCCATGCCAGATTCGATGTGGGCGGTGCCGGTCGGTCGCTCACTGCTCCGTCCGTCGCCGGGGACGGCGCGTCTCCGCCGGTCGGGTCATCCCGACACCACCCGCAACTCGCGCTTCAGGTCCTTGATCTCGTCGCGGAGGCGCGCCGCGTACTCGAATCGCAGGTCCGCGGCAGCGTCGGACATCTCCTCCTCGAGCGTCTGGATGAGCCGTGCCAGTTCCTCGTGCGGCAACTCGGCGAGCTCCGCGAGCCGTTGATCGTCTCCGGGGCGCCGCGATCGTCGTCCCGCGCCGGGGACCGGCGCCGGTGACGAGCCCGCCTCCCGCCGTTCGGCACCGGGTCGCAGGAAGTCGAGGATGTCGGTGATCGCCTTGCGGACCGTCTGCGGATCGATCCCGTGTTCGGCGTTGTAGTCCAGTTGGAGCTTCCGGCGACGGTTCGTCTCGGAAATCGCGCGGCGCATCGATTCGGTGACCTGGTCCGCGTACATGACCACCTGACCGTCGACATTGCGCGCCGCTCGGCCGATCGTCTGCACCAGCGACGTCTCGCTGCGCAGAAAGCCTTCCTTGTCGGCATCGAGGATCGCGACCAGCGACACCTCGGGCAGGTCCAGGCCCTCACGGAGCAGATTGATGCCGACCAACACGTCGAACTCGCCGAGACGGAGCGAACGCAGGATCTCGATCCGCTCGATGGTGTCGATCTCCGAATGCAGGTAGCGGACCCTGACGCCCTGCTCCAGCAGATAGTCGGTGAGATCTTCCGCCATCTTCTTGGTGAGCGTGGTCACCAGCACTCGCCCACCTGCTTCGGCACGGGCGTCGATCTCGGCCCGCAGATCGTCGATCTGTCCCTCGGTCGGCTTGACGATCACCTCCGGGTCGACGAGACCGGTCGGCCTGACGATCTGTTCCACCACCTGTGACGAAACGCCCACCTCGTAGTCGCCGGGAGTCGCCGACAGGAACACCACCTGGGGCACCCGCTCGATGAACTCCTCGAACTGGAGCGGGCGGTTGTCGGCAGCCGACGGCAGCCGGAAGCCGTGCTCGATGAGGGTCTCCTTGCGCGCCCGGTCCCCCTTGTACTGGCCGTGGATCTGCGGCACCGACACATGGGATTCGTCGATCACCACCAGGTAGTCGTCGCCGAAGAAGTCGAGCAGCGTGTACGGAGGTTCCCCGGGGCCACGCCCGTCGATCGGCGCCGAGTAGTTCTCGATCCCGCTGCAGAACCCCAATTCGGAGATCATCTCGAGGTCATAGGTCGTCCGCATCCGCAGGCGTTGCGCTTCGAGGAGCTTGTCCTTCGACTCGAACCACGCGAGTCGCTCCTGGAGCTCGGACTCGATCCTGGCCATCCCCGCTCGGAGGCGTTCGTCGCTGGCCACGTAGTGCGTCGCCGGAAAGACCGTGAGTTCGTCCAACTCGCCCACCTTCTCGCCGGTGAGGGGGTCGACCACCATGATCGCCTCCACCTCGTCGCCGAAGAGCTGGATCCGGACCGCCGTCTCGTCGTAGGCCGGGTGGATCTCGATCGTGTCGCCCCGGACCCGGAACTTTCCCCTGACCAGGTTCATGTCGTTGCGGTCGTACTGCATGTCGACCAACTTGCGCAGCAACGCCCGCTGGTCGTATTCGCCGCCCACCTTTACGTACAACAGCTTGTCGCGGTATTCGGCCGGTGACCCCAGACCGTAGATGCACGAGACCGAGGCGACGACGATCGTGTCCGGTCGGGTCAGCAACGCAGACGTCGCCGCGTGCCGCAGCCGATCGACCTCGTCGTTGACCGACGAGTCCTTCTCGATGTACGTGTCCGACGAGGGGACGTACGCCTCGGGTTGGTAGTAGTCGTAGTAGCTGACGAAGTACTCGACGCGGTTGTTCGGGAAGAATCCGCGCAGCTCGTTCGCCAACTGGGCCGCCAACGACTTGTTCGGCGCGATGACCAACGTCTGCTTCTGCACCTGCTCGATCGTCCAGGCGATCGTCGCCGACTTGCCCGAACCGGTGATCCCCAGCAGCGTCTGGAAGCGGTCGCCCCGGTCGATCGCCGTGCTCAGCGCCTCGATGGCGGCCGGCTGGTCGCCGGCGGGGGCGAAATCGGAGACGACCTGAAAGCGATGGCTGGTCACGGCCCGACTCTACGGCGTGGCCACACCCACCAGGGTGAACCAGCCACCGCGGTCGAGGTCAGTGGCAGTCGTTCATCGACACACCAGTGCCGGCCTTGTCCCAGCAGTACCCGAATGAACTGAACTTCGAACTCGCCGACTTCCCCAGGAAGGTGATCGCCGCGATGCACACCACGGCGATCAGTCCGACGAGCAGCGCATACTCCACCAACGATGCCCCTCGGTCGTCTTCATGACGCTCACGCACTCGTCGCCACATCCGCTTCATCGAATCCACGCCCGTCTCCTCACGTTCTTCGATCCGGTCAGAGTACCGCCCTACCCGGATCTCCACCCCCGAAATGAGGCGGGGGGCCGATCCGCCCGGATCGGCCCCCCGCCTTCAGTGGCCTGACGACCCGATCAGTTGCCGGCGTCGTTGATGGCCGTCGCGACCGACGAGAACTTCGACGACGCAGCCTTGCCGAGGAAGGTGATCGCGACGATGCACACCACGGCGATCAGCGCGACGAGCAGGGCGTACTCCACGAGGGAGGCACCACGCTCGGTGTCACCGAAGCGGGCCCGCAGGTAAGCGGCGATGTGTTCATAATTGGTCAGCATGGAGATGACTCCCTTGTAAGCGGACCTCCGATGGGCCCGGTCTTCCGGTCGCATGTACTTTCGGCGGACTTCGTCTCGACATTGATAGGTCGAACGGCCTATTTCGACGAATTTCCGCCGCGTCTGCCGCCGTCGCGGCTCCCGCGGGCCCGGCCCGGAGGCTCAGGTCAGGTGCACGATCCCCATGCGGACCGCGCTCAGGACCGCCTGGGTCCGGTCGCGTGCGTCGAGCTTCTGGTAGATCGACGCGAGGTGGTTCTTGACGGTCTTCTGCGAGATGAACAGCCGTTCGGCCACCTCGACGGTCGAACATCCGTCGGCGATGAGCTGGAGGACCTCTTCTTCGCGCTTGGTGACCACGTGCTCGGTGGCCGGCAGGTCGGTCCGGTGGACCTCGTCGAGCATCGACGCGGCGACATCGGCAGACAGTGCGGCGTCCTCACGCATCACCATGCGGATCGCCTCGCAGATCTCGTCGATCGAACAGTCCTTGACGAGATAGCCGACGGCTCCGGCGCGCAATGCCTCGGCGACGACGTCGCGGTCGGCGTGCATCGTCAACATCACGACCTTCACGTCGGGGATGACCTCACGGATGCGCCGCGTGGCCTCCACCCCGTCCATGTTCGGCATCGTGACGTCCATGAGCACGACGTCGGGTTGCAGCGACATGGCGAGCTGCACCGCCTCGTCGCCGTCGGCCGCCTCACCGACCACATCGAATCCTTCATCGACCATGGACCTGCGGAGACCTTCACGCAACATCCGGTGGTCATCTGCCAGCAACAGCCGGATCGTCATCGACGTGCACCTCGTGTCGTGGTCATCCTGCATCCAGTCGGCATCGCACCACCGTACCGCGCTCGGGTGGGCAGACGATCTGCAATGTCGCTCCGATGCTCGCGGCCCGCTCGCGCATGCCGAGAATCCCGTAGGAATCCAGCCGTCCGGCGCGCCCCTCGGGCATGCCGACCCCGTCGTCGGCCACTTCGAGCAGCGCCGAACGGCCATCGGTGAGCCAGGTGACCAACACCCGGTGAGCCTTGGCGTGGCGCTCGACGTTGATCACCGCCTCCTGGGCGATCCGCCACAGCTCCCGTTCGGGCAGGATCGGCATGCGGCCGCCGGTACGCGACCGCACCGCCACGCGCAACCCCGACCGCTTCTCGACCCGATCGAGGAACTCCCGCATCGTCTCCACGAAGTCCTGGTTCTCCGAGACGTCGGTCCGCAGGTCGTACAACGTGTCACGCACCTCACCGATCACGCCGCGCACATCGTTGCGCAACTGACCGATCGACGAGCCGAGATCACGCCCTTCTTCGTGGGCCTTCACGAGGCGGTCCAGTTCGAATGCGATGTACGCGAGTGACTGACCGATGCGGTCGTGGAGGTCGCGCGCGATGCGGGTCCGTTCCTCGTCGGCGCCGACGGTCCGGAGTTGATCGAAGACCTGGGCGTTCGCGATGGCGAGCGACGCCGGTTCGAGAAACCCGCCCAGCAGCGCGGCATCCCGCTGGCCGTAGGCCCCGACGGCGGACGCTTCGAGCGCGACGAGACCGACGAAATCGCCGCGTGCCACCAACGGGCCGTACAGACCCGCGCCCATCTTCGGCATCAGGCCGCCTCCGCGAGCGGGCAGGTTCTCCACCAGGTTGACCGTCAGTTCCTGTCGGACCCTTCGCATGACACCGGGTAGTTCGGTCGGTTCGAGCGCGCCGTTGAGCCGATGACCGTCCCAACGCGCCACCTGCCAGGATCCGTCGGTCTCGTCGAACAAGAGGAGCGCGGCGGCGTCGTAGGTGAAGAGTCCCCGGAGTCGGGCGACCATCGAGTCGAGCACCTCGTCGAGGTCGAGGGACGCCGGCAACGCCTGCGTGACGGTGTGCAGCGACGTCAGCAGCCGATTGGCGTCGGAGAGCTTCGCCACCCTCGTCATCGCGAGGGTCTGGGTGGTACGCGCCTCGCCGAGGATGCGGCGCGCATACCCCGCCATGACGCCCACGAGTGAGAGGAAGAGGCTCCACTGCAGGTTGACGACCCAGACTCGTGACACCTCGTCGGACAGGCGGGCCACCTGCACGACGCCGACGGCGACCGATGTGGCCAGGCTGATGCGCAATGCCGGCCAGATACCCCGGCCGAATCCCGCGACGATGATCGCGGTGAGAAGCGGGAAGACGAACGGGGAGTTCCACGCGCCGGTGAACACGACCGCACTGGCGTGGAGGGCGACCTCGAAGACGATCCGCACGACGTTGCCCGTGTCGTCGCGCCCCCGCAGCGGTCGGACGAGACGGAAGGCGTTGTACAGGGTGACCACCACGGCCCAGGCGATCATGCCCTTTTCGTGACCCACCGCGGAGGCCAGGATGAGGCCGATGGCCACCAGCGTGGTCGCGACCCGGACGCCGACCACGATCTTGCGGAACAGCAGGAGCTGACGTTCGCCGTCGGGGTCGTCGATGGGCGGCGAGCCGCCCGCGTCGACGTCCGGGGCCGGCGAGAGGGCCTGCATCCTGCCACGCCCCCGGGCAGCGGTCTCGCCGGTGCGGAACCAGCTCCTCACGACCGTCGTCACGACCCGCCGCCCGTCACCGAGGATCGCCCCACGTGCACACAGTACCCTTTCGGTCCGTGGACCTGATCGGCCTCACCGGGGGCATCGGCAGTGGAAAGTCGACCGTGTCGTCGATGCTCGCGGCCCGAGGTTTCGCCGTCGTCGACGCCGACGAGATCACCCGTGACCTCCAGCGCCCGGGACAACCGGTGTTGGCGGCGATGGTCGCCGAGTTCGGTGACGACATCATCCTTCCCGACGGGGAGCTCGACCGGGGCGGACTCGCCGAGCGGGTCTTCGCCGACGTCGACCAGCTCGCCCGCCTGAACGCCATCGTCCATCCCGCGGTCGGCTCCGAGATCCAGCGCCGACTCGACGAGCTCTCCGAAACCGATCAGATCGTGTTCCTCGATGTCCCGCTTCTCGTCGAATCCGGCCGCGACGACCTCGATCTGCTCATCGTCGTCGACGTCGACCCGGAACTCGCGGTGCGCCGCCTCGTCGAACAACGTGGCTTCTCCGAACACGACGCCCGCGCCCGTATCAGCCGTCAGGCCGACCGCCACGAACGCCTGGCGCACGCCGACATCGTCATCGACAACAGCGGCTCCGTCGCCGACCTCGAACGGCAGTTGGAGGACGTGATCCGACATCTCACGAGCCCGACGGATCCACTCGTTCGAAGATGACCCAGTGGGAGTTCCCGTCGGGTTGTTCGAACCGGCCCACGCGTCGCCAATCGGGCGAGACCGTGAGCAGCGACGTGAGCGCTTCGTTCTCTTCCCAGAGCACGGTGTCGCCGTGCCACCTGTCCAGCACCTTCTGCCAACCGGGTCGGCCGGTCAGCAGCGTCTTCTCGTCGTCGATCACCCGCTCCGGGAACATGTCGACGCGATCGTCCACGAAGATCCGGGTACGGCCACGGGTCCGGAACTCCAGGTAGTTTCCGACCGTGTCGCGGCCGATGATCCGGTGCGGCGCGTCGAGACGACCGTGCGCGGCGAGCCAGTCGACCGCGGTCGTCGGATACGACGACAGGTCGAACGACGGTTCGGAGAGGCGGACACCGACGATCAGGACGGTCACCGCGGCCAGAAGAGCGCACGCGGTCGTGTTGACCTTGGCACGTGCCCGACTCGTGAGGTTCCCCAACCCCGAGAGTTCGGTCGCGAGCAGCGGCGTGAGAACGATCGACGCCAACGCGATGTTCCGGGTGGCCGTCAGGCCCAACGCGGTGAACAGCAGCGTCGGGATCAGGAACCGGTACCGGCGCCCCGCGGGCAGTCTCGGGACCAGCACCATCGTCACGACGAACGTGAGCAGGAAGATGCGCTGCCAGTTGTCGGTGAAGTTCGGCGCCTGCCATTCGAGCATGTAGCTGAGGACGTCCTGTTTCTGCAGCAGGGCGATGGGAAACCACAGCAACTTCGGCCCCAACGGGTTCACGGCCCCGAGCAGGATGCCGACGACGCACCATTTGAACGTGCGGATCACGTGGTCGAGTGGCTCACGATCGCACCACACACCGAAGCCGTAGGCGACGATCAGCACGAGCCCCAAGGGGAACGAGCCGTGGGTGTTCACCCAGATCCACATCACCGGCACGAGCCAGCGTGGATCCCGCTCCTCGACCAGCGCCAGCAGGACCACGACGAAGGCGGCCAGGCCGAAGATCAGCGGACGCGCGCCCCAGGTCACCGTACCGATGACGATCGCCGGGGCGACCGCAGCGAGGCGTGCCACGACCGAGCGTCCCGGCCGGGTCAGACGCCACAACACGACGGCGATCGATGCCGACAACAGGCTGATCATGATCCGGAGGCCGAGTCCGTGGCCCAGCTTCTCGGTGAGGGCGTACAGCAACGACGCGAACCAGCTCTGGACGACCCACGGCTCACCGTGTGCGGTGAACGAGTACGGATCCGTGGTCGGCAGATGTCCGTCGAGGATCAACCGGCCGGTGGTCAGATGGGTCAGGAAGCTGTTGTCAGCGAGCGCCGCGGCGCCGCTCACGGCGGCGAGGAGCACCACCACCCAACCGATGACCGCTCCTCGCGTGGCGCCCCGGGAGACCCACCGTGGCGCGCGGCCTACGGTCGCGCCGCCATCACCGTCCGACACGGCACACGGCGCGCGAACCGGACATCAGCTCGCGAACGACTTCTTGATGCTGATGATCGCGGGTCCGATGACGACCACGAACAGCGACGGGAAGATGCAGAAGACCATCGGGATGAGCATCTTCACCGGCGCCTTCTGCGCCCGTTCCTGCGCGAGTTGGCGGCGCTTGACGCGCATCTCGTCGGCCTGACTCCGCAACACCTGGCCGATCGACACCCCGAAGGTGTCGGCCTGGATGATCGCGAGCACGAACGAACGAACCTCGGGAACATCGACCCGCTCGCCCAGCGCGCGGAGTGCATCGGCGCGGGCGACCCCCGCACGCGTCTCGCCGAGCATCCGGGCGAACTCGAGGCTCAATTCGCCGGGGACCGACGCCACGGTTCGATCCAACGCCTGTTCGAAGCCCAGACCCGCCTCGACGCTGATCACCAGCAGGTCGAGGATGTCGGGAAGCTGGCGTTGGATCACCTGCTGACGGTCCTCGATGTCGCTGGAGAGCCGGGCCGACGGCAACAGGACCGCCGCGAGGGAGATCAGGATGAACGAGAAGAGGTTGAGCCGTGACGACAGACCGAACACGTTCATGATCGGGAAGATCACGAAGGCGACCGGGATGAGCAGAAGGCACGCCACCTGCATCGCGAGGAACCGGTCGACCGCGCCGGGATCGTACTTGCCGGCCGCCTGATGACGCTGGCGGGTCTTCTCGACGAACTCCGTCGGCATGAGTCGACGGCCGACCCCGATGAAGCCGGTCATCACGGGTGCCAGCGCCCGCTCATAGGCCGGCCGCAGCAGTTCGCGGTCGCGGTCGGACTCGACGAGGCCGGGCTGACCGTATTCCTCGAGCTGACGGATCGAGTTCCGGATCGCCTGCTTTTCGAAATAGGTGCTGATCCCGATGTAGGCCATGAGACCGAGGGCGGCACCCGCCAGGACGAGTCCGACGGTCATCGCAGTGTCTCCGCTGAGGGCGGAAGCGGCGAAGAGCATCATTGGATCACCTCAAACATCGATCTTCACGACCTTTTGCATCCACAGGAACCCGACGATCATGCCGACGACCGACAGACCCACCATCACCTGGCCGACGATGTCGGAGAACAGCGGTTGCATGTACGACGGGTTGCCCAGGTACATCACGATTCCGAGCCCCGGGGGCAGACACGCCAGCACGTAGGCGCTGATACGCCCCTCGGCCGTGAGCGCCTTGACCTCTCGGCGCAGCCGTTCCCGTTGCAGCATCGTCTCCGCGACGGTCAGGAGGAGCTCGGCCAGGTTGCCCCCCACCTCCCGCTGGATGCGGATCGCCATGACCGCCCAGGCGAAGTCGGGACTGCCCATTCGCTCCGCGGTGTCCTCGAGCGCTTCCTCGAGGTCGCGTCCCAACCGGGTCTCGCTCACCACCCGTCGGAGTTCACGACCCATCGGGTTCTGCACCTCCTGGGAAACCGCGTCGACCGCTTGCATCAGCGAGAATCCGGCACGGAGGGCGCCGGCCAGAAGGGTCAGCGTGTCGGGCAACTGGGTCTCGAACTTGCGTTGCCTGGCGCTCGCCTTGAAGTTCAGCACGCCAGGGCCCGCGAGGATGACGGCGATCAGCAGGATCACGCCGAGCAGGAACCCGGCCAGAACGAATCCGAGCACGCCGACGACGATGACCGCGCCCAGCCAGATGAGCAGTGCCTCGCTCGCCTTGAGGGGGATCTCCGCCATTTCCAGCTTCGACTCGACCGCCTCGAGGAAGCCCTGCCGTTCGGCGAAGTCCTCGGTCATCGCGAGAGCACGTTGGAGCAGGGCGTTCTCGGATGCGCCGGAGCCGCCGTCGAAATCGTCACCCGCGTCCACGAATCCCTCCGTGTACGGGTTCAGCGCCGCTTCGAGAGCGCTCTGGCGTGCGGTGAGCATCTGTACCACGATGAATGCGATCAACCCCGCCGCCACCGCGATCAGCGCCAGGCCGAGAATCAGTCCACCGGTCGTGCTGAAGAACGCCGGAGCCGACGATCCGCTCGCCACGGTCGGCGCGAGGCGGGTCGCTCCCTGCGCCACACCACCGACGGTGAAGTTCGCCTTCGCGGTGATGCCCGAGATCGTCATGGTCACGGTGTTCGAGCCTCGCGAGCCCGCAACCGCCTGGAACCGAGTCGAGAACTCGTTGCCCATGGCCGTCGTGACCTCGTCGAAGGCGGCGCCGATGCTCTTCGCGTCATCGGTGATGAACAGGCGTCCCCCGCCGGCCTTCACCAGCGCCTCGAGGCCCTTCTGATCGAGCGCATGCTGCTGGGTGATGCCCATCGCGAACACCATCGCCCCGGTGCCCTCTCCCGAACCGGCGACCGCGCCCCGGGCACTCGCCTCGCTGGCCGACGACGAATCATCGGTCCCGTCGGTCACGACGATCAGATTGTGCTCGTAGTCCGGAAGCCCGTCGAGTTGGGTCACACCGGCGACGACACCGTCCCACAGCGCCGTGGTGGCGAGCGTGTCCGGCTTGATCTGGTCGAGCGCGGATTCGAGCGCCGCCTTGTCGTCGGTCATCGACTGGGCGACGACCGCTTCGGACCCGAAGGTGACGAGTCCGAAGCGCGCGTTCGCGGGCGCATCGTCGATCATCTGCCGGATCTTGGCCACGGCGACGTCGAGACCGCCGCTGGAGACCATCGAACCCGACTGGTCGAGCACGATCACGGTCGCACGCTTCAGTTTGTCGCCGGACAACGCCTCGGGGTTCGAGGCCTGGACCTGGTTCCCGTTCTGTCGCACCGTCATCGACTTGAGCGCCTCGATGTCACCGTTCCAGGTGAACCGGACGTCGACCGCGTTGGGATCGGTCGCGTCGATACGCGAGATCTGCAGCTTGTTGGCGCCCTTCTGCGGGGTCGCGTCGACGACGGGGTCGGCCGCGCCGACGGTGGCCGCGGTGATGGTCCCGAACGCCAGCAGGACGCCGAGCAGGACGGTGAGACGGCGTCGCAGGGTCACCGGGCGCCCACCGCTCGACGGTGGAACTGCTCGGGCTGGAACACTTCGGCGCCGAGTCGGATGCCGAGATCGGCCAGCTTCTCGGCGAACTTGGGGCGGACCCCGGTCGCCTTGAGGTGCCCGAGGAACCGGCCGCTGTCGTCGACGCCCATGCCGTAGTCGAACAGGAAGATGTCCTGGAGGATGATCACGTCGCCCTCCATGCCTTGCACCTCGGTGATGTGCGTCACCCGCCTGGTGCCGTCGCGGAGTCGCGCGAGCTGCACGATGCAGTCCAGTGCGGAGGCGACCTGTTCGCGGATCGCCCGCACCGGCAGGTCGAAGCCGGCCATCAGCACCAGGGTCTCGAGGCGGGAGAGCGTGTCGCGTGGGGAGTTCGCGTGGATCGTGGTGAGCGATCCGTCGTGGCCGGTGTTCATCGCCTGGAGCATGTCGAGCGCTTCGCCGCCACGGCACTCCCCGACGACGATCCGGTCGGGACGCATCCGGAGTGCGTTCCGCACGAGGTCGCGGATCGTGATCTGGCCCTTCCCCTCGATGTTGGGCGGCCTCGCCTCCATCGACAGGACGTGGTCCTGGTGGAGCTGCAACTCCTTCGCGTCCTCGACGGTGACGATGCGTTCGTCGTTCGGGATGAACGACGACAGCACGTTCAACGTCGTGGTCTTCCCCGTGCCGGTACCGCCCGAGACGATGATGTTCAGCTTGCCCACGACCAGCGCCTGGAGGAAGCGCGCCGACGCCGCGTTCAAGGTTCCGAACTTGATCAGGTCGTCGATCTGGTACGGGTCGGTCGAGAACTTCCGGATCGTGAGAAACGGGCCACCGATCGCCAGCGGGTGGATCACGGCGTTCACGCGGGACCCGTCGGGGAGGCGCGCGTCGCACAACGGTGTCGCCTCGTCGATGCGGCGACCGACCTGGCCGACGATCTTGTCGATGATCCGGCGCAGGTGCTGCTCGTCGATGAAGGTCGCGTCGGTCTTCTCGAGCTTGCCGAACCGCTCGATGTACACCGCGGCCGGTCCGTTCACCATGACCTCGGTGATCTCTTCGTCCTTCAACAGCCGGTCGATCGGGCCGTAGCCGAGGATGTCGTCGGAGACGTCCTGGATGAGTTGCGCCTTGTCGGCGGCCGAGAGCGGCGCCCGCTCCTGGGCGACCGCCTGGTGGAGCTGTTCGTGCACCCGGCGACGGAGGTCGTCCTCGGAGAGCCGCTTGTCGTACAGGATCGGCCCGAGCTCGTCGATCAGGTGGTGGTGGATCTTCTGGCGGAGTTCGTCGATGACCGGATCGCGGCGGGCCCCCCCGGCTCCCGCTGGACCCTGCTGGACGTCGTGGAGGCGCTTGTAGAGAGACATCGTGCACCTATCGGCCGCGGGTACCCTGCATTGAGGTTCCCGAATCGAATGGGAAGGGAGACGAACCGGTCAGCGGACCCGCGCCGCTGCGTCCTCGCTGACGAACATGTCCGCCAGCGCATCGAGTGCCCGCGCGACCCCCGACTTGGGTGAATCGAGCACGACCGGGATCCCCTTGTTCACCGACTGGGGAACCGACACGTCGCTGGGGACCTGGGAGTCGGCACGCACCTGCAAGGTGCGTTCCACCTCGTTGACGTCCAGCTTCACCTTGGCGTTCGCCCGGTTCAACACCAGATGCAACTTCGACATCGGGGTGTTCAACATCCGCAGGGTCTGCAGGCCGATCTTCACGTTCTTGATGTTGGGCACGTCCATTCCGGCGACGAGCAGCACGTCGTCGCTCAGGTCGATCAACGACAGGACGATGTCGTTGAAGTACGCGGGCGTGTCGATGACCACGTAGGCCGCGATCGAACGGAGCAGTTCGACGATCGTGCTCATGTGCTCCGCGGTGATCTGATCGGCGAACGCCGGCTCGAGCGGGGCCGGCAACACCAGCAGATCCGATGCGGCGTGCTTGATGAGCATGCCCGCCAACATCGACGCATCGAGCTGGTCGATCGCGTTGACCGCGTCGACCACCGTGCGTTGCGGGGCCAGCTTCAACATGACGGCGCAGTCGCCGAACTGCAGGTCGGCGTCGACGAGGACGACCGGCCGCTCCGACTTCCGTGCCAACGACACGGCGAGGTTGCAGGCGACCACCGACTTGCCCGCACCGCCCTTGGTCGAGAACACCGTGATCACCTGGCCGAGTTCACCCGACTGTTGCAACGCCGGGTCCTCGACCGGGCCCCGCACGGCCATGGTGTGGGAGATGCCGGCGGCCACCCGACGCACCCCTTCGATGAGCTGAGCGGTTTCGACCGGCGCCGACAGCACGTCGCGCACGCCGATCCGCATCGCCCGCTGGAACAGGTCCGTCGTCAGTTGCTCGGCGACGAGGATGGCCCCGACATCGGGTCGGGCCCGCATCAGGGCCTCCAACGAAGTCAGGTTGCGGGCGTCGGCGCACGACGGACCGAACACGACGATGACCGGGGTCGAGGGCAACCGCGACTCGAGCTCACCGATCGAGTCGAACGCGACGGCCTGCTCGCCGAGTTGCATCGCCAACCGGTTCCGAACCGATTCGTCGGCGTCGACGACCGCGACCGGTAGGGAGATGGTGGGCACGTCGGACACTGCGGAATCAGCCTCCGATCCTGAGGAGTCGGGATGGGCAGATGCGGGGTAGCCCACTGCTCAGGTCGGTCCGTCCGGGCCGTACGGCGTGAGCTGCTCCGGGTTCTCCGACGGGAGCGGCGCATCGGGCTTGATGGTGTCGGTCTTGACGGCCTTGTAGTCCTTCGCGACCAGGGCGAGGTAGAAGTGGCCGGGGGGCACCGACTGGATCATCTGTGCCGCTTCCATCGGGACGATGAAGGTCAGCAGCCCCGTGTTGGTGGGAGCCGCCGTGGTCTCGGTGCCGGTGTTGGCGCCGGGGGTCGGCACCGCATTCGTCCCGACCGCGAGCACCTCGACCTTCTGCATCAGCACCCTCGCCTGCTCACAGAACAGGAAGTCCGACGCGTCCGCATTGGCCGGGATCGGCGTGTTGCCGCACATCGGCGTCCCGCCGGCCGCCGGGGCCGATCCCGAATCGCCCCCGGAAAGCGTCTGGCTCGACAGGTTGGTCACCGAGATGTTGACGAAGTCCCCGGGAACGATCAGCCCGGCCACGCCCTGGACGTCGCTCACGCTGATCGTGACCGCGACCTGGTCGACGTCCCGGATCGGTTTGAGCTGGGTCGAGAGCGTCACCTGCTGGGTGGCCGGATCGGCGAACATGCCCTCGACCACGATCGTGTTCACCGCGAGGTCGGTGACCGCCACCTTGTTGGTGATCTGCGAGGTGTCCTTGATCGCGTTCGACGGGTAGAACTTCCGCGGAATCTGATCCTTCACGATCTTGCCCTGGGTGCTCTGCCCGTAGGTGCCCTTGTCCACCTTCTCGTGGACGACCCAGACGTTGACCATCTCGGCGTTGTCGAATGCCCGGTCCTTCTGACCGTTCACGTACATGTACAGCACGACGACCGCGATGATCGCGACGACCGCTGCGGCGATGAGTACCAGAGGCTTGCGAGAGTTCAACGCTGCTCACTCTTCTTCTCGGCCGGTTCGTCGACCCGAAGGCGCAGAACTCGGACACTGGACAAGACGGGTACCCTTCGGCCGCGGAACGGCCGCCTTGAAGGTCGACCGAAGAAAACTCTCGATCGGACCGACTCAGTCGTTCGGCTGATCCGCCTCTTCGCCTTCCGGCGCGGGAGCGCCGGCAGCGGCCTCGGCGTAGTAGTCGGCCCAGGCTTCCTCGGTCGCGGCGTCGTCCGCGCTGCCGATGAAGTTGCCCTCGTCGTCGTAGGCGTGCTCGCCGAAGTGCTCCTGGTACTCCGAGGCGACGACCCCACCTTCGGCCGCCTGCTTGATCGACAGCGAGATCCGGCGTCGTTGCAGGTCGAGGTCGATGATCTTGACCCAGAGTTCCTCACCGGGGGTGACGACCTGCTCGGGCAGATCCACGTGGTGCGCGGACATCTCCGAGATGTGGACCAGACCTTCGATCCCGTCACCGACCTGCACGAATGCTCCGAAGGGCACCAACTTGGTGACCCGGCCGTAGACCAACTCGCCGACCCGGTGACCCGAGGCGAACTCCTGCCACGGATCCTGCTGGGTGGCCTTGAGCGACAGGCTGATGCGTTCGCGGGAGTGGTCGACGTCGAGCACCTGCACCTCGACCTCGTCGCCCACCTGCACGACCGACCCGGGATGGTCGACGTGCTTCCACGACAGCTCCGACACGTGGATGAGCCCGTCCATGCCGCCCAGATCGACGAAGGCGCCGAAGTTGACCACCGACGAGACCACGCCCCGACGGTTCTCGCCGGGCTTGAGGTTCTCGAGGAACTGCTCGCGCTGCTCGCGCTGGGTCTCCTCGAGCCAGGCACGACGCGAGAGCACCACGTTGTTGCGGTTCTTGTCGAGCTCGATGATCTTGGCTTCGAGTGTGCGGCCGACGTAGGGCTGCAGGTCGCGTACGCGCCGGAGTTCGACCAACGACGCGGGCAGGAAGCCGCGCAGGCCGATGTCGATGATCAGTCCGCCCTTGACGACCTCGATGACCGGACCGGACACGACGCCGCCCTCGTCCTTCTTCTTCTCGATGTCGCCCCAGGCACGCTCGTACTGGGCGCGCTTCTTCGACAGGATCAGGCGACCGTCCTTGTCCTCCTTCTGGAGCACGAGCGCTTCGATGGTCTCACCCAGGGTGACGATCTCGTTCGGGTCGACGTCGTTGCGGATGGACAGTTCGCGCGACGGGATCACACCCTCGGACTTGTAGCCGATGTCCAGCATGACCTCGTCGCGGTCGATACGGACCACTCGTCCCTCCACCAACTGGCCGTCTTCGACGCCGACCATCGTGGCGCCCACCGCCTCGTCGAACGGGACGTCGAGGTCGTTGTCGATGATCTGGCGGGGGGTGTAGTCGTCGAGGGATGCGGGGTCGAAGGAGGCTTCGACGGGTGAGGTCGCGGTGTCGGTCAAGGGAGGGCTCTTCGGTCGGGGTGATGGATGGAAACGGTGGTGCGCCACGAGGACACACCCACTGCGACGCTACCAGAGGGGTCGCGGGATCACGGCTTCGACGCCACGACCAGGAACTCCGGAAGGTCGATGACCGGTGCGCGCCGCGTGTAGCCGCCGGGCGTCACCGAATACAGTCCGGTCACCTCGAGTCCGGCCCGGTCGGCCATCAGCCTGAGTTCGCGCGGCGTGAAGCACGTGGTCCACAGGTCGTGTTCGATGGCCGCACCCTGCTCGTCGCGCAGTTCGGTGCGTTCGTGGTTCACCCCGGTCGCGGCATCGAAGCGGTCGGTGTCCTCGAGGAAACGGACCTGGAAATACGACGAGAACGCGCTCACCGCGACGCGACCGCCCGCCCGCAGACCGGCCGCGATGCCATCGAGCACCGACGCGTCACCCTCCTCGACGGCCCACGCAGCCGCGTCGGTCGGCCCCTGCAGCCCGAACGCGCCCTGACACAGCGAGATCGCCGCATCGAATCGGTCGACGAATTCGAGGGCGCGGGCGTCACGCCGCAGGAACTCGGCCCGCAGACCACGCGTCGCCGCCGCTGCCGAGGCCAGATCGACGAAGCGTTGCGAGATGTCGACGCCGGTCACCCGGATGCCACGCGCCGCCAGCTCGAGGGCGTGGCGCCCCGGCCCGCAGCCGACGTCGAGGACTTCCATGTCGGGCTCGAGCCCGAGTTCGTCGACCAGGAAGTCGACCTCCTGGGTGGTCCCCTTCGTGAACGAGTACCGCAGGTACGCCGCGCCGAGGTGGTCGGCCGCCGATTCGAACCAGTGGGACCGCGTCGGTGGATCAGCCTTTGGCATCGGCCCAGTTCGCGCCGAACGCCAGGTGCACTTCGAGCGGGACCGACAGCTCGGCCGCACCCACCATGACGTCGCGGGTGATCGCACTCACCCGGTCGCGTTCGTCGGGAGGAACCTCGAGGAGCACCTCGTCGTGCACCTGCAGGATCAACGTCGACGCCAACTCGTCGGATCTGAGCCGCTCGTCGAGCCGGACCAGGGCGATCTTGAAGATGTCCGCCGCGAGCCCCTGGATGCCGGCGTTCATCGCCTGGCGTTCCCCCGCTGCACGCAGCCTCGCATTCGACGATGCCAGCTCGGGAATGGGGCGCCGCCGCCCGAACAACGTCTCGGTGTAGCCGCGGGCCCGGGCCTGGGCCACGGTGGCCTCCATGTAGGAGTGCACCGACGGGAACGCCTCGAAGTAGGCATCGAGGATCTCCCGTGCCTCGGCGACCTCGACGCCCAGGCGCTGGGAGAGGCCGTAGGCCTCCATGCCGTACGCGAGGCCGTAGGAGACCATCTTCGCCTTGGCCCGCTGCGCAGGGCTGACCACGTCGGCGGGCACGCCGAACACCCGGGACGCCGTGGCGGTGTGGATGTCGTCGCCCCGGGCGAAGGCCCCGATCAGTCCGGGATCACCACTCAGGTGGGCGATGCACCGCAGTTCGACCTGGTTGTAGTCCGCCACGAGCAGCTCGGTACCGGCTCGGGGCACGAACACCCTCCGGAACGCGCGGCCTTCTTCGGTCCGGACCGGGATGTTGTGCAGGTTCGGTCGATCCGAACTCAACCGTCCCGTCCGGGCGACGGTCTGGTTGAACGTCGCATGGATCCGGCCGTCGTCCCGGACCTCGGCGAGCAGTCCCTCGGCGTACGTCGAACGGAGCTTCTCGACCTCGCGGTAGGCGAGGAGGTCGGCGACGATGGGGTGGGCGTCGCGCAACTTCTCGAGCGTCGCCGCGTCGGTGGAGTAGCCGGTCTTGGTCTTCTTCTGCGGCGTGAGTCCGAGCTCGTCGAACAGGACCTCGCGGAGTTGCTTGGTCGAGTTGACGTTGAACGCGCGACCGGCGTGGGCGGTGATCGACGCGGTGAGCGCCTCGGCCCGACGGGTGAGGTCCGCCCCCAGCGCTTCGAGCGCCGCGACGTCGACACCGACCCCGACGTGCTCCATCCGAGCGAGCACTCCGACGAGCGGCACCTCGATGTCGTCGAGCAGGTCGAGCATCCCCTGGTCGACCAGTCGCCGGCGCAGGGGTTCGACGAGTTCGGCCACGGCGACGATCTCGGCGGCGCCATCGTCGAAGGTGTCCACGTCGCTCGCCGGGTCCTCCAGATCGAGCCGGCCCTGGACGACGGGTTCGGGCAGCGTCCGACCGAGTACGTGGGCCACGACCTCACCGACGGTGTAGGCCGCCCTCGCCGGGTCGAGCAGGTACGCGGCGAGCATCGTGTCGAAACGCAGGTCGACGTCGTCGACACCGACTCCGATCAGCCACCGGAGCAGCTCCTGGACCCCGTGGCCGACGACGGGTCCTGCTCCGAGCAGGCCCCCGAGAGCCACCTGCGCATCGGGCTCGTCCAGCAACGCGGTGCGGATCACCACGACCGCCATGGTCGACTCGTCGACGTCGGCGCCCACGACGACCGCGGCGAGCTCGGGAGCTCGCGGACCCCACACCCCGGTGACGACGCGCGCGTCGGCCGCCTGCAGGCCGCTGAGGGCCTCGGCCAGCCCGGCCGTGTCGACGGGCACCACCACGTCGGTTCCGCGGGTCGGTGCGACCGGTTCCGCCGCGACATCGACCGCGTCTCCGAGATCGACGACCTGGGCGAAACGGTCGAACATGCCCCGGAACTCCAGAAAATCGAAGAGCCGCCGGAGGGCGTCCGCGTCCGCGACCCGCTCGTACACGAGGTCTTCGGGGCTGCAGTCGACGGGCGCGTCGCGGACGAGCTTCATGAGCTGCGCGTTCGACCGGACCCGATCGGCGTTGGCGAGGAGGTTCTCGGCCAGCTTCGGGGTCTGATCGCCGGCATGCGCCAGGACCCCCTCGACATCGCCGTAGGCAGCGATCAGCTTCGCGGCGGTCTTCTCGCCCACGCCGGGCACGCCGGGAAGATTGTCGGACGGGTCGCCGCGCAGCGCGGCGTAGTCGACGTAGCGCTCGGGGGTCACGCCCGTCCGGTCGAGGATCCCCGCCTCGTCGTAGAGCACGTAGTCGGAGACGCCACGCTTGTTGTAGAGCACCTCGATGTGCGGGTCGGCGACGAGCTGGTAGGCGTCGCGGTCCCCGGTGACGACGATGACGTGCTCACCCGATGCGGCCGCTCGGGTCGCCAACGTCGCGATCACGTCGTCGGCCTCGTAACCCTCGAGCGCGATCCGACGGATTCCGAGCACGTCGAGCACCTGGGTGACGAGCGCGAGCTGATCCACCAGCAGCGCGGGAGTCTCGTCGCGTTGGGCCTTGTACGACTCGAGCGCCTCGTGCCGGAAGGTGGGGGTGGCGGTGTCGAACGCGACCGCGATCCGGTCGGGGCGGTGGTCCCGCAGGAGGTTCACCAGCATCGAGGTGAACCCGTAGACCGCGTTGGTGACCTGACCCGACGACGTGGCCAAGTCGGTCGGGAGAGCGAAGAACGCCCGATAGGTGAGTGAGTTTCCGTCGATCAGGACCGTGGTCATGGGCAGCTCGTCGGAACGCTAGCGGAGGCGACGGAACCCGGCTCGGCCGAATCGCCACGGTCGAGATCGAACCAGTGCGTCGAGAGTCTGCGCCGCCGGTCGACGTCGTAGTCGATCCATTTCGCGGCCGGAATCCGGTCCTGGGGCACCTCGCAGAAACCCGACCGCTCGAACAGTGCCGCCGCCCGGCGCGACACGGTGCAGGCGAAGACCGCCCGTACGCCGGTTCGCCGCGCCGCGTCGAGCAGACCGTCGACGAGCCGACCCGCCACGCCTTCCCCTTCGTAGCGGTTGACCGTGTACAGACAGGTGATCTCCACGAGCCTCTCGGCCACGTACCGCTCGACCTCGAGAGCGCCGAAACCGGCGAGGTGCCGACCGGGTCCGACCCGGGCGCCCAGCCCCCCGAGAGCCAACCTGACCACCTCCCGCCGCGGGCGCGGACGGAGATGTCCCTCGGCGACCCCGCGGGCGACGAGTTGCTCGACGACCGCCAGGTCGTCGGCACGGAGTCGGGAGACCTGGACGTACGCGTCGGAACTGAACAGGGTCCCGGCGCCGTCGAAGGTGAACAGTTCGACGTCGAGGTCGACGGCCCGGCACACGTTGACGCCGCCGACGCCGCCGACGAGGGCGCGCCGGACCGCATCGGCGACGACCGGGCGCGTCGCCGCTCCCTCGCCGAGATCGTCGGCCGATGCGAAACTCCGGCCCCACCCTCCGCCCGCATCGGTGATCGCCAACTTCGCGACCCCAAGTCGGCCGGCCAGGTCCGCCGCGTGCCCAGCCGGATCGTCGTCCACGCCGATCACCTGGACGCCCGTGTCCTCGAGCGCGTTCCACAGCGTCGCCAGGTCGTCCATCGACGCGGGCGGCTCCGCCACGCCGGTGTCGAACCCCTGGGAAGCCGCGAGATCCGTGTGGCGGGCCACGACGATCACCTGGCATTCGCCCGCGGTCAGTTCCCCGACGACCCCGATCGTGGCGTCGACGTCGGGGTCGCCGAGCGCGAGCACGATCGTGCCTCGACGAAACTCCTCCCGGAAGAACTCCCGCTCGGCGACGCCGTCGGGATCGGTCACGGGGTCAGTTCACCCGCGATCACCCGTTCGGCGACCTTCCGCATCGTCTGGCGCTCTTCCATGGCGGTCCGCTGGATGAACCCGAACGCCGCGTGCTCGGTCATGCTCGCCGAGTCCATGAGCTGTCCCTTGGCCCGGTCCACGAGCTTGCGCGTCTCGAGCTGGGACTCGAGCGTCGTGGCCCGGTCGTGCAGATCACGCATGTCCGCGAAACGCGCCAGGGCCACCTCGATGGCCGGCACGAGCTCGGTCCGCTGGTACGGCTTGACCAGATAGGCCATCGCACCGGCATCCCGGGCACGTTCGATCAGGTCCCGTTGACTGAACGCGGTGAGGATCACGACCGCGGCACGGCGCTCGCCGGTGATCTCCCGCGCCGCCGACAACCCGTCGAGCCCCGGCATCTTGATGTCGAAAATCGCGACGTCGGGAGCCAGGCGCCGGACCAGATCGACCGCCTCGTCGCCCCGGCCGGTCTCACCGACCACCTCGTAGCCCTCCTCTTCGAGCGTCTCACGGAGATCGAGCCTGATGATCGCCTCGTCTTCGGCGATGACGACGCGAATCGGTTCACGGGTTGGCAACGTCGGAGCCTTTCGGTCGGTCGGGGTCGGTCTCTGGAAATCGTCAGCCATGCAGGGCCGTCAGTTCGTCGAGGAGTTCGTCCTGGCGAGCCTCGAGTTCGGCGACCTCGGCAAGCACGCGCTCATGATGCCTGCCGAGCGTATCGGCCGAGCGTCGGGCGTCTCCGTGCTCCGACCGTGCGAGGGGGGTGTCGGCCACGATTGCACGCAGTCGGGCGTCGTCTGCCTCGGACGCCACCTGGGAGAGCTGCTCCGCGGTGATCGCCGCTTCTTCCCGCAACGCCTGGAGTCGTTCGCCCACGTCGACGAGTTGCCGCTCGATCCGCTTCCTCGACACGGGGCGCAGTCTACGGTTTCGGA